>JAKAGP010000064.1 GCA_021825785.1 Nitrospirota bacterium | reverse complement strand
CTCTTCCCCTATGATGGCGAATTTTGCCCTGGATGTCTCCAGCGGATCGGACTTCCACGAAAAGCCGGTCTGGGGCACCTCCACCGCCGCCTCCATCTGCGCCACGGCTTTGTGCCCGTACACCCGGAACTGTTTTTGCGGGTCGTTGTAGCTGACCTTCTCACCGGTGGCCTTCCAAACTATCTTTATGCTCATTCTGGCCGGTGTTGCCCTGGCCTGGAATTTGGGCCATGTGGGTTGGTCGATAACGCTGACGCCTTTAAGATCGAGGACCGCCGTTTTCCCGCCGTCGCTTAACTTTAGGCCGCCTTCGGGCATGGGAATCACCCAGTAAAGCCCGCAGAATCCTACCGGGGGATGGAAGTCATGCACCTGGTTTTCGTGGGACAACTGCCCCTTGAAGAGGGTCACTCATAAATGGGCGAAAGTCCCTTTATGTACCTCCCTTCCCGTGAAATATTCGCCCTGCATGACACCGTTGTCAGTGGTAGGGCTTCCGAAGGCCAGGCGGTTTCCCTTGTTGTCAGTGCCCATGCCGGCGAAATCACTGCACCGGGCCACCCTGCCTTTGAAGTGATATATATGAGAGGGCTCATTGCCGGGACCGGCCGGCTGGTTGTGGCTTCCGTTCTTATCCAGCCAGGGGATGGGACAGGGGTAGGTGCTGCCGTCATATGTGAAGTCTTCCCCGCCATTTGAAGATGTTTCATTTGAAAATGTCTCCGCCAGAGCGGTTTCAGGCAGGTGCAGGACGGATGATGCGGCAAGGACAAGGCCGGAAGAAAGAAAGCTCCGCCTGCTTAGTCCTCCCGTCAAAGGCAATCTTTTGTGCATGGAAGTGCCCCCCTGTTACATTTGAGAAAAATCAAGTTTGGGAAATTTTTTTCAGTTGCTGGTCCGGAATGCGTTTTTCATTTTTATTTTTATTTTCTTTCTTGCCTACCGTCTTTCAAAAGACCTTGAGGGTGCTGACCCCCCCTGGAATTCACGGCCGTGGAATTCATTCTCCTCGTGCTCTTCATATTCGTTCCCGAACTCGAAGCCAAATCCGAAGGAATAAGGATAGTAGTAAGGGTAAGAGTAGTAATAAGGATAATAATAAGGGTAATAGGGGCCATAGTAGTATGGAGAGTAATAATAAGCGGGATAGTAGGGGGCCTCTTTCCAGAGAAATACCTGTACCGCATCAAAAACGGGGAATAAGTAGGTTGTCTTTCCCAGTTTCCCTTTCCGTAGCCCCTCGAATGTACCGGCAACCGTTATCTCCCTGTTCCGCCTGTAGAGCATGGGGTCCAGTATGCCGCTTGCTTTAGGCCAGATGGCGAGGTATCTTCCGCGGCCCGGCGCCTCTTCAAGATAGCCTTTATCGTCCACCGGCACATAAAGGGCCTCTATAACCGTGCCTTCATCCGTCACCGTGGTGTTTGCTATTATGCCCCCAAGAATGAAAAGCTTTCCCCTGTACAAATTCTGGTTGGCGGAAAGCGCGGACAAGGACACATCCCTTGTACCTTCCTCAAGAAGGTTCTCTTTTATTACCGGCCTGGTGCAGGCCGGGATCAAAAGTAACATTAAAACGAATGATGCAAGCGCGATTCTCTTCATGCTTTAAATTATACATCCCATAGAGAAGTCCGCAACCTTCCTTTTGATTTGCTTTGGGCGTCGGAAACCGCAGAGGTTTTTGGTTTTTCAAGTAAACTATAAATAAGACATCCATAAAATAAAAACAAAATAAAAAGGTCATTTGACGGTAAGGCATCCATGAACAGAGAAGAAAAAATACAGACCGGTTCAGGCGTGCTCATAGCGGTCCGGGTGCAGGAGCTTTCTGGCAGGACCGAGATAACTTTAAGCGGGGACACTGCGAAGAAGTGTGTCCTCCATTGGGGGATAAGTGATTCCCCCCAGGAACCATGGCGCATACCCCCGCAGGATCTTTGGCCCGAGGGCAGCCGGATTTTTGGTTCCTCCGCGGTGCAGACGCCGCTTGAGGGAAAAAATGGGGGGGTAATCATCAGGTTTGAAAAAACACCCGGCGCCAAGTGGCTGAACTTTGTGCTTTTCTTTCCCGATGAGGGACGCTGGGACAACAACCGTGGGCGCAATTACCGTATCGGGATATCCGCCGCGGAAGTTTCGCCTGCCCCTCCTGGTCCGCTTGCCTCATGTGACTCCATCGCGCGCGAGATAATAGAAAAAGAGACTGGAAAGCAGTCCTGGACCCTGATGCACCGGTTTGACCTGTGTTATGAATTGCTTGACCGTATCGGAAGGGACGACCTCGAATGCCTGTGGCTGATCTACGTCTGGCTTCGTTTTTCCGCCCTGCGGCAGCTCGATTGGCAGAGAAATTATAATACGAAGCCCCGTGAGCTTGGGCACTCCATGGACCGGCTGACCATGAAGCTCGCGGACAGGTTCTCCGGGGCCCGGCCTGCGGAGCGCGAGGTAATAAGGCTTGCAATGTCTACCCTGGGCAGGGGCAGCAACGCGCAGCGCGTCCGGGACGAGGTGCTGAACATCATGCACCGGCACCACATAAAAGAGATGGCGGGCCACTTCATGGAAGAGTGGCACCAGAAACTGCACAATAACACAACGCCCGATGATGTTGTGATATGTGAAGCCTACCTGGAATTTTTGCGCTCCGGCGGAGACCTGGACCGTTTTTACCGTAAACTCGAACAGGGCGGCATAACGCGGGAGCGCATCAGAAGCTATGAAAGGCCAATAACGACGGACCCGGACTTCATTCCGCATCTGAAGGACCCCCTTATAAATGATTTTGAGCACTTCCTTCACATCCTTAAGGAAGTGCACTCGGGCGCCGACCTGGGGACTGCCGTACTAAACGCGAAACATCTTCTGGATGCCGTCATGTCGTCCCTGCTGGATTTCCTCCTGGAAAAACAGAGCACGCAGGATAATGAGGCCTTGCTTGAAAAGGCGCTCGAAGCCCGCAGACGGCTTTCAAAAGAGCTTTTTGCCTCAGGGCCAGCCCACAGGGTCCGGGACCTCCTCTTCCTGGATATGGCGCTGGAGGGTTTCGTCCGTCAGGTCGTGGAACGAAGCCTGGGGCATCTCACCCAATTACAGATCGTCCGCGCAACGGGGTTTGCTCTTGAGAATGTCTCCCTCTCGCATGCCAGCGAGGAATTCTCTTTATCGCTTAAGTTCTGGCGGCTTCTTGAAAATGCGGGTGATGCTGGCATGGAATGGTCTTTGCGCGCGGAGGCTGCGGTTGAGCGTATGCTTAGGGCCATAGGCTCCGCCTCAAGGCATTTCCATGATATGCTTCAGCCCAGGGCCGCATATCTTGGCAGGGAGTTCCATGCCTCGCCGTGGACGGTCGATCTGTTCACGGAAGAGGTCCTTCGCGGCCGCCCGGTATTTGCGCTGTCCGCGCTTTTAAGCGCGCTTGGTCCGGTGTTGAGGAAAAGCGCGGGGCTGGGCGACTGGCTGGTCGTAAGCGGGGGCAAAGGCGTGGGAGAGGTCATTGTTGTGAATGCCCTTAAGGAGATACAGGGCAAAGACTTTTTGCGGCCGGTGGTCGTTGCGGCAAACTCGGTGGCGGGAGATGAGGAGATACCGCGCGGGGTCGCGGCCATAGTGACGCCCGTGATCGTGGACAGCCTTTCACATCTGGCGATAAGGGCCAGGAACTCGGGAGTGCTCTTTGCCACTTGTTTCGACGGGCCGGAACTGGAAGAACTGAAATCCTTCAGGGGACGGCTGCTTATGGTTGAGGAGCACGGAATGAACGCTGTTTCTTTCAGGGAGGCTGCGGGGGAAGAGGAAGCGCCCATGCGCGCAAGGCAGGCGCATGCCACGCTGATAAGGCACCGGTTTACGTCCTATGCCATTGCCATGCAGGGCTTCACCGCCCAAAAAGTGGGGTATAAGTCCAACAACCTGAAGATCGTTCGGGACAGGCTCCCTTCATGGATAAAGATGCCTCGCTCGGCGGCCCTCCCTTTCGGGGTTTTTGACAAGGTGCTCTCGGGTGAGGCGAACAGGCGGTCTGCCCTGGAATATGAAAGGCTTCTCCAGGAGCTTGCGGCCGGGCCTGCGGAAGGCATTGGGTCACTTCCCCGCATGAAGGAAGTTGTCCTTGGCCTTACACCGCCGGGCGAACTGGAAAGTGCGCTTAAGGAGATTATGACCGGGGCCGGACTTCCCTGGCCTTCTGATTGGGAAAACGCCTGGCAATGCATAAAGAGCGTATGGGCCTCTAAGTGGAATGAAAGAGCGTACCTGAGCCGCATTACGAACGGCATTAATCATGAGGATCTTGTGATGTCGGTCCTTATTCAGGAGGTGGTGAAAGCGGATTACAGTTTTGTGATACATACCGCAAACCCGGTCTCCGGGGACCGCGGGGAGGTATTTGCCCAAGCCGTGCTGGGACTGGGAGAAAGCCTGGCCGCAAATTATCCGGGCAGGGCGCTGGATTTCGTGTGCAGGAAAGATGGAGGGAAGCCAAAGCCCCTTTCTTTTCCAAGCAAAAGCATGGGACTTTTCGGCGGCGGCCTCATATTCCGCTCCGATTCCAACGGGGAGGACCTTGAGGGGTACGCCGGGGCAGGCCTTTATGACAGCTTTGTTCTGCCTTCTCCGGTAAAAAGGGTGCTGGATTACTCTGACACCCCTCTGGTATGGGATGAAGAATTCAGGGACGGACTGTTAACCGGAATAGCCAGGCTGGGCATGGCGGTGGAGGAGGCGATGGGCCCGCCCCAGGACATCGAAGGGGCTTTTTCGGGAGGGCAGTATTACATCGTACAGACGCGCCCCCAGGTCGGCTTTTTTTGATCTTTTAATTTATTTTCCCGGCCAGAGATTTTATCTGGCCGGTTGCCATGAAAGGAAGACATGGTCCATCACGGTTGTGCCTCCAACGGGCATATGCCCGTAACGGATCGAAAGCTGTTTATCTGCCTCTGATTTGTTTTCTCCGTCGGCAACTTCCTTCCACATCGCGGCAAACAGTCCGGACCTGTCGGCCCCGGACTTGCAGTGTATCAGTACCGGCCTGGGCGCGCTCCGTATTATCATCATGAGCTCACTCATCTGTGCGGCTGTGGGGTCCGTGGTGGCGGAAAGAGCAACGTCATAATGTTTTATCCCGTTGGCCAGGCTGAACCTTATTTCATCCTGGTACCACTTGTCGCCGGGGTTACTGCCGCGCAGGTTGACAATGCTCCTTATCCCGTAAGTCTTCATGTAATATTCAAGCCGGTTGTAATCGGGCTGGGCGCACCTGTACGCCTCCCCCGGCGTCACAGCGTGAAAATTGCCATTGCCGAAAATGAGCAGAAAATAACCGGCCGGCATCAAAAGAATGATAATGACGGCGGTTAAGATCCTCCGGCCTGTCTTTTTTTTGGGAGCGGGTTTTTCAGTCTGCGGTTTCTCTCTATAAGCCATCGCGGCCGCCTTTCGATCTCTTTATGAATCTTATTTTAAAACATGAGGCCGGGAAAAGGAAAAAAAGGATGACCACATACCTTTCATATTCTTCATGCTGCCCCCTTGTCTTGCCGGCGGAGAAACAAAAATATCTTTAGCTCATGGGCATCGCCATGGGCGCTGCGGGGGCCTTTTCAAGTTTCAGACGCAGCTGTTTTGCGCCCGATTTCTCAAACAACAGGGTCATGGTAAATGCGGAGCCAGCGGCCATGCTCCTTGGCATGCCGTCTAACATGATATGGCTGCCTCCCATCTTGAACACAGTGGCCTTTCCGCCCGGGATCTTGACCATTGCGGCCTCCGTCATGCGATTTCCCTTCATAATATGGAGCATTGCGGAGGCACCGGGGATATCGATGCTGACGCCTTTGAGCACGTCGGCCCCCCCAGTATTGTTGATAGTCAT
This sequence comes from Nitrospirota bacterium, assembly GCA_021825785.1. The sequence continues at coordinate 2,132 of JAKAGP010000064.1, read as the reverse complement.
TGTCACCATGGCCTCTCCGTATATCGCCGGTGAAAGTTGGGCCCTTGCACCCTGGATGCTGATCTGGGGCGGGCCGCTCTGGCACGACGCAAGTATGGCAATTGTCAAAAAGGTAAATGCGGCGGCTAAAAATCCTCCAATGCCTTTTGAGCTCATTTTCTCTCTTTTGCTCTTTTTCATGTTTTTTGTTTCTCCCCTCATCTGCCCGTCATGGGCGCTCGTTTATAACGGTTAAGTGGGCTGGCGGTTAATGGGCGGGCTTAGGGAAATAGATGCAATCAGGATGGCACCGGGTTTTTTTTAAAAAGCATGAAAAAGACTAATAGATTGCCCGTGCGGTGTCAATGTCAAATGTTCTTTATGAAATCAATTATTAATTGGAATTAGATTTTTTATTTAAAATCACATCCTCCTATTCAACCAGTCCGGAAACGGTTGCGGCGTCAAGCCGCTGGACGACGGCCGTCACCAGTTGTACGGCGTGATGATAGTCTTCCCGGTGCATGATGCCCGCGTGGCTGTGTATATGCCTGGTAGGCACGCCCAGAACCAGGCTCGGCACCCCGCTTCTGTGCAGATGTATGGCCCCGGAGTCCGTGCCTCCCTTCTCCATGACGTCCAGTTGATATGGGATACTTAGCTCCTCCGCCGTATCGATGAACAGGTCCCTGAGCTTCAGGTTAGGTATCATTGAGCCGTCCTGTATCAGTATCACCGGGCCTTTACCAAGCTTCGCCTGAGCCTCTTCCTTTTTTATCCCCGGTACGTCGCCCGCTACCGCTATCTCCATTGTTATGCCCACATCGGGCCCCACCACCCAGGAACTGGTGCGCGCTCCCCTGAGGCCCACTTCCTCCTGGACGGTGCCTGCGGCGTACAATGTGTTTGGATGGCGTTTGCCCACAAGCCCCTTCATCACGTCTATCATCATGGCGCAGCCGATGCGGTCGTCAAAGGCCTTGCCCATGAAGGTCTTTCCGGTGCCCATCACGGTGAACGGGCAGACGGGGATCACCGGGTCTCCGGGGCGGATGCCAAGGGACCTGACCTCTTCCGCCGACGTGGCCCCCACATCGATGTACATGTCCTTTGGCTCCTGGAGCTTTTTCCGGTCTTCCTCGTTAAGTATGTGGGGCGGCTTTGAACCTATGAGCCCCATGACATCTCCCGCGCGGCCTTTTATGAGCACGCGCTGGGCAAGCATCACGTGCCCCCACCACCCGCCAACAGTGCTGAACCTCAAAAACCCCTCATCGGTTATAAGCTTGACGATGAAACCCACTTCATCCATGTGCCCGGCAAGCATGATCCTTGGTCTGTCGGAGTCCCCCTTCCTGCTGCATACTATGCTGCCAAGCCCGTCCTGCTCTATGCCGGCAATGCCGCTTAAATGCCTGCGGATTATATCGCGCACCTCCCGCTCATAGCCGGAGATCCCGGATGCCTCCGTAAGCTCTCTTATAAGTTCAAGTGATGAATCCATCATGAATGTGTCCTCCGTGAAACCAGGATTTCAATGCAGAAGGCAATCGGAAAAATTATAGCTGTTTTTTCGTGCGTCCGCCATATTTTTTGGGGGAGCGAAGTGGATCGGATATGGGCAGGATCAGTCCCCTTTTTTATTCCCTTCGGGAATCGAATGTAAGGAATTTCTGATTTGTCATAGTTAGCTCGCTTGCCGCTCGCTGCCCATTTTGTGTTTTTCGTTCAGACTGAAAATTACAACCCCACGTTTTTAAAGTATTTTTTATCCTGACCTGTTCAAAGTGTTCAATTTTAAAACGTTCAATAAACACCCCAGGCTAAGAAAAACAAAAAACTCCTTTCCGGTTTCGGCCATTAAAAAGGCCCCTCCAGCCCTTATCATAATCCGCCTGCCTATGAAATTGGCCACACAAACAGTTCATGTTGACTTTATCATGAGCTCAGGTCATGCCGTATGCGGCGTGGCGACGGCAAAAAAGAAGGATTAGCTTTGAAAATATGCATTTCCAAAATTGCCAAAAATGAAGCGGAAAAAATGGGAGCGCTAGTCGATACTACAAAAAAAGCCGTGTACTATTTGGCATATGGTACGTCTACCATTTTTTAAAGAACCATTTGGAAGGGCCCGGCTGCCTTGCGGGCACGTT
>JAKAGP010000063.1 GCA_021825785.1 Nitrospirota bacterium | reverse complement strand
CAGATCAAATCAGGAAAGACTTTTTCATGGAAAGGCGGGCAGGATGCTTGTATTGACGAGGAAATCCGGGGAGGCCATAAGGATCGGAGAAGATATCACGGTTTCGGTGGTCGAAGTCAGGGAGGGGCATGTCCGGCTGGGTATCAATGCGCCGCAGGGTATCAGGATATATCGCGAGGAGGTATATGAAAGGATAGTCAAGGACAACATGGTGTCCTCGTCCATTTCCATTGATGAGTTCAGCAAAATAAAAGAGGCGGTGAAAGGTGAAGATAAAATTTAAGACCTCCCGTTTTGGAGACCTGGAGGTTGAAGACTCCAGGATAATAAATTTTCCGGAAGGAATACCCGGGTTTTCGTCCCTGAAGAGGTACGTCCTTATGGACTACAAGGACACCCCTTTAAAATGGCTGCAGTCAGTGGACGATCCGCATGTGGCCTTCATTGTTGCCACCCCCGATACAGTAACAACCGGATACCGGGTGAGCGTTGACGAGCCTGCCATGCGGATCCTGGACTTGAAGCAGAAGGAGGACCTTGCCGTACTTCTCATCCTCAGGGTGGAGACAGGAAAGGTGATAGCCAACCTGAAGGCCCCTCTGCTTTTGAACTCCGCATTGATGAGAGGCATGCAGCTTCTGCCCGAGAAGCTTTAGGCGCCGCTTTTATTTTTTACAGCTCTTTGGCGTCAAAAGACCGCCGGGAACGCTCTTTTTTTTGCCTGCTTTTTTTATTTCCAACTGTCAAATTTCCTGCAAGTAAATTCTAACTCCCAGCAGGCAAATCCTAACTCGTTGAAATCCAAGCTTTTTTATTTGGCATGATAATTGCGTCTTGAACGCTGTATTGAGGCAGGTTTGGCGGACGTTTGGCATCCGCAAAGGGCGTGAAGACAAGGGGACAAAATTTTGGACAATTTGACAAATTTTTTTAGCAAAGCGGCCGTTACGATTGTTGATCCTCCCGGGTATCAGCACAGTTCTGCCTTCCGTGAGATGGCCGAAACAGTTTATTACGGGCTTAAGGCGCAGGTAAAAAAAATCGGGGTAAACAACTTTCTTAAGGACGGACTGAACATCATTTTTGGCGCTCATCTGCTCACCCCTAAGCAGATGGACTCGCTGCCCGAGTGCTCGGTGATATACAACCTTGAACAGGTCGATCCTTCTTCCATGTGGGCTGGAATAAAACCCCTGCTGGGACGCTTTCCGGTATGGGATTACAGCCTTCGCAATATCGAGGCGTTCAGGGCCATGAGTTATGGAGACTCGGTGTTTCATGTCCCGGTGGGCTACAGACCGGAGATGACGCGCATCAAACCAGCCCCCTCCCAGGATATAGACGTCCTTTTTTATGGCTCCATTAACGACCGCAGAAAAAAGATACTGGAGGCATTAAGCGCGGAGGGTCTGCGCGTTGAGGCGCTATTTGGCATATACGGTGACAGGCGTGATGCTTATATAGCCCGGTCCAAGGTGATCCTCAACCTTCATTTTTATGAGTCCAGCATCTTTGAGTTGGTAAGGGTCTCATATTTGCTTTCAAACAGAAAGGCGGTTGTCGCCGAATGCAATGGAAACACGGAAATAGACCCGGACATTGAAGGAGCGTTTGTGCCCGCGCGCTATGACCGGCTTGTACAGGAATGCAAGGCGCTTGTTAAGGACAGCGAAAGAAGAAAGGCGCTTGAGGCCTCGTCCCTGTGGAGGTTTTCCCCCAGGGATGAGGATGCATATCTGGAGGCGGGCCTGGCGTGGGCAAATTCTTTTCTGGGGAAAAAAGGGAAAAGCGGCGGTCGCGGTTTTTCTTCCGCGGCGGATGTGCCAAAACGTATGAATATGGGAAGCGGCAAGGATTTTAAGCCTGAATTCCTGAACGTGGACTGGAATGATTACTGGAACCCAGACATAGTTCTGGACCTCAATGATCCGGTCCCGTTCGGCAAGCCGCTTCCCTCCGCCCGGTTCGGAGAGCTGGTTCTCGAGGAAAACAGTTTCGATGAGATCGTGGCCAATGACCTTTTTGAGCACATAGGCGAGCTTACGGTCCTGATGACCTCCTGCCTCAGACTCCTTAAAAACGGGGGAGATCTGAAGCTGAAAGTCCCCTACGACTTGAGCTATGGCGCCTGGCAGGACCCTACACATATCCGCGCTTTCAATGAGCGGAGCTGGCTTTATTACACGGACTGGTTCTGGTACATGGGTTGGACGGAAGCAAGGTTTGATCTTATCTCGATGAAATTGAACCTGAGCGATTACGGGAACACATTGCGGGACAATATGCCGGATGAGTCCCTTTTGCGTCAGCCGCGGGCGGTAGATGGGATGGAGGTCGTATTGCGCAAACGGCCATTGACCAGCCAGGAACTGGATCTTGCAAAAGAAAAAAATAAAGGCGGCAAACCCTATGGGCCGTCTCAAGAAAAAAACTGCACTGCCGGTTCAAGCGACCAGGGACCGGTCCGGTCGGGGCAGGGCGCAGGGGAAAAAGGCCTGGCGGGCGATCCCCCCGGTCCGGGTTTGACTTCAGGCGGACATAATGTCGGACATAATGCTTCTGATCCTGAGCGGTTACCGATTGCCCAGAATGAAACGGAGGGGAAAAAAGCGAAGGGCGTGAACGGGCTTGCATCTATTGTGATCCCGGTCCCGGACCGGTTAAAGGAGATCCAAAAGTGCCTTCGGCAACTGGAGAACCATACCCACGAACCGTATGAAATAATCCTTGTTGCCCATGGAATTGAAGCCCCCGCTTCTTCAGCTGCCGCAAGATGGCTTAAAAAGCAGGCCGCTGGCAATCCCCGGTACAAGCTTGTTGAAACAGGCGGGTCCGGTTTTGCAACCCTATGCAATGAGGGTGCCAGGGCGTCATCAGGTCAATACATAGTCTTCCTGGACAGCGGCGTGGAGGTGACCGAGGGCTGGCTCTCCGGAATGATCGAGTGCATGAAAAATGTCGAAGGGGGACCGGCGGAGGATTCCCTTGCCGGCCCTTCCATAGTTGGCCCGATGTGCAACCGGGCGGAAGGATTTCAGAATATCTATCCAGGATCTCCGGAAGAGTTGACTGGCGGCGGGAAGCAGGGGAGTTCTGGCTGGCAGGAGTACGCGCATGCCTTCAGGGCTGACAACCAGCACCGCCATGTTCCCGTACAGAGACTGGACGATTTTTGCATACTGGCAGAACGCGGGATGTTTTACCGGATGGGTTTTTTTGATGAGGCCTTCATGTCCCGTCAATACGCGGTGCTGGATTTCATCCAGCGCGCGGTGCTCCGGGGTATACGATGCTTCATAGCGGCTGATACGCTTGTCTATAGGGAAGGGCAGGACACCGCCAATGCGGGGGCATATGGTGAAGACGCAGGCAAGACGGCCTTTGAGGAAAAATGGGGTGGCATAAACCCGCAGGGCCCGGAGGCAAAAAAGCTTCGCGCACTTGGTCTTTTTGAAGCGGGGGCGCAGGCGGACCAGAGGGGCGATCTTGGAAAAGCGGTCGAGAGCTTTGTCGAGGCAATAAAGAATGCCTCCACGGACAATTCTCCGTTTGTAAGGAACTTTTATTACCGGTTCGCGCGAGTGCTCATTCGGAACGGGGAGTTCAGGCATGCGCTGGAGGTCCTTTCAAAGCTGCCCGTGACTGATAAAGATGAAAGGGATGCCGCGATACTTGAGCTGACTGGATACTGCAAGGACGGCCTTGGGGAATCCGTGGAGGCGGAGAAGCTTGCCCTCGGCGCGCTAGACCTGCATCGAGGGGCAGGCGCGCTTAACCTTATGGGCCTTATCGAGTTCAAAAAGAATAAGCCTGAAAAAGCCGCTTCGCTCTTTGAGGAGGCTATAAAGGCGGATTGCGGTTACGGCGAGGCATATGCCAATCTTGGGGCGGTCCGATGGGCGGAAGGCAAAAAAGACGAGGCTTTTGAACTTTTTGAAAAGGCCTTCATGCTTTCTCCCGCTGTGGAGGACATAATCACCAATTATTACAGCGCCCTGATGGAATTGTCCGGTGTAAAAAAAGAAAAAGAAAAAGAAAAAACCATGCTTGGCAAGGCCATAACGTCCATAAAACAGGCCATTGCCTTTTATCCGTCAAAAAAGCGCTTAAGGCATATACTTGCGGAGTTTTATTTCAGGCTTGGCCAAAACAGAGAGGCACTCGAAGCGCTTGAAGAATCCTTTTTGTCTTTTGGGGTTGACGATGACTCGCTTTCTGTTGCCCTGAGGATAAGGGACATTCCAGGCCCGGAAGAGGTTTTTACCCCCGGTGGTGAAACGCTGTCGGTCTGCATGATAGTCAAGAACGAGGAAAAGAATATCGTGCGCACGCTGCTGAACCTGAGGCCGGTTGCAGACGAGCTGATCGTTGTGGATACAGGCTCCTCCGACCGCACTAAGGACATCGCCAGGGCGTTGGGGGCCCGGGTTTTCGATTTCCCATGGACTGGGGATTTTTCTGCGGCGAGGAACTTCTCGCTCTCGATGGCCAAGGGCGGGTGGATATTGGTGATGGACGCGGACGAGGTGATATCCCCGCCGGACCGCAAAGAGTTGAGGGAGCTTATCAGGGGCCCCAGGCAGACCGCCTACGGCATAACCACAAGGAATTACGTTCTTTCCCCCGGCGCGTGGGGTTGGACCGAGAACGATGGCGCATATCCGGAGCAGGCCGGCACCGGCTGGATACCCAGCACAAAGGCCAGGCTATTTCCGAACGATGAGCATATCCGTTTCAGAGGCCATGTGCACGAACTGGTGGAGGCCTCGCTGGAGGAGGCCGGCATAAAGGTTGTCCTCTCCGGCATACCCATTCACCATTATGGGAAACTCATTACCGGCAAGGTGAAGGAAAAGGGCGCAGATTATTACGAGATGGGCAAGACGAAGCTTTCTGAGGGAGGCGGAGACGATTTCAAAGCCGCTATGGAACTGGCCGTGCAGGCAGGGGAACTCGGCCGATGGGAGGAATGTCTCGAAAACTGGAGTAAGGTCGCCGCCATCAGGCCGGGCTACAAGGAAGCCTATCTTGGTATGGCGGACGCATTGTGGGGGCTTGGGCGCTACGAAGAGGCCATGCAGGCCATTAACAAGGGTTTCGATTCACCCCTGGACCGCATGGAGACGGCCCATCTTTATGCGAGATGCCTGGTAATGTCAGGAGCTGCGGAAAAGGCAGTTTCGCTGCTTGAAAAAAGCGGGAGCACGCACCCGATGGTCCTGTCAACGCTGGCCCTGGCCTGCCTTTGCACGGGCCGGAAAGAAAAGGCCAGGGAGCTTGCGAAACAGGCCGGCCGGTCCCTTAATATGCCCGCCCTGTTTGCCAATTATGCCAAGAAAATGATCGAAAAGGGCCGGACGGATTACGCGGCCCGGGTCATCGAAGAGTTGACGGGCAAGAAGATCGGAGACCACGCAATGCTCGCTAATTATTATCTCCAGGAAGCGGGTCCCGAAACTCCGGCCCTTGCATTATCCGATGAAAAAAGACCGGCAAAGGACGGATCGCCCATCTCCGGAAGCGCGGTCTCTGCCGGCGAAAAAACTCAAAGTGCGGGCAATGTACTGGTAATAGAGCAACGCCTGCCGTGGTTCGACAAGGCATCCGGTTCATTAAGGCTTTTTTCGATCCTCCGGCTTCTGAAAAAACAGAACTATCATGTCACGTTCATCGCGCGCGACGGCATGGACCAGGATGATTACACCAGGCTTTTGCAAAAGATGGGAATTGAGGTCTATGCCACCGACCCGCAAAAATTGCGCGAGATGGGGGTCGGGATCAACGGCAGGGAATTCCCCGAAATCGATCTGAAAAAGATCCTGGCCGAAAGGAACTATGAAATAGCGATATTGTCATTCTATGATATCGCGCTCCAGTATCTCCCTGAAATAAGGGAACATTCCCCAAAAACAAAGATCCTGATAGACACGGTCGATATTCATTTTGTCAGGGAGCAGAGACAGGCCGAATTGGAAAAAGACAGAGAACTGCTCAAGAAGGCGGCTGAAACAAAGCAAAAGGAGCTGTCAATTTACGGCAAGGCAGACGCCATAATAACCGTTACGGAAAAAGATTGGGACCAGATAAATGATTATCTCCCAGGCAAAAAGCACTTTGTGATCCCGAATATTCACGCTGCTGACAAAAGCCCGCTGGAACTGCATGGCCGCGCAGGTTTGGTCTTTGTCGGAAATTTTAATCATCTGCCAAATGTGGACGCGGTAAGGTATTTTCTGGACGATATCTTCCCCAGGATCAAGAAAAAAATGCCGGGCACGACGCTTACGATTGTCGGGCCATTTCTCCCTGAAGATATCGCCTCTCTTCAAAACGAGGACATCATCGTGACCGGGTACGTGCCAAAAACGGAACCTTATTTGAAAAAGGCGAGGGTTTCCATTGCCCCTCTACGGTACGGCGCCGGCATGAAAGGCAAGATAGGGGAGGCAATGGCGCGTGGGGTCCCAGTGGTCACCACACCCATCGGAGCCGAGGGCATGGGCATCACCGACGGCGAAACGGCCCTGATCGCGGATTCACCGGAGGGCTTCGCCGGGTGCGTGGTGAAGCTGTGTTCCGATGACAGCCTATGGAATCATATAGCCGCCAACGCCAAGGAGTTTATAGGAAAAAATTATTCTTTTGAAAAGACCGGCACTCAATTGGCCCACATGCTTAAAAGCATGATCGATGGAGAATGTCCGTCTCCCCCTACCGGCGTAAGAACGGCGCACGTGGCGGGCAGTGTACTTGTGCTGGGCATATATTTGGCAGACCGTATGAACAACGTCGAGGAGATCGTAAGACAATTCAATGCTCCCGGCAAATGGCGTGTGGTCCAGAAATGGGCCGCAATAGGAGAGAAGCGGGCTAAAGGATGCGCTCAAAAAGCGACTTATAAACAGTTTCAAAAGGGGTTGCCAAAGTTTACCCTGCTAAACCAGATGCTATCCGGAGAAGACCTTCGGAAATACGATTATATAGTCATCTGCGACGATGATATTAAAATGGAGGACGGGTTTTTAGACAGGTATCTGGACCTTGTGGAAAAGCACGATTTTGCCCTTGCCCAGCCGGCCAGGACTCATAATAGCTACATAGACCATCACTTTGTTGAGCAGTTGACGGGTATTCAGGCCAGGCGGACGCGTTTCGTTGAGATCGGCCCTCTTTTTTCCATCAGAAAGGATATTTTTGACGTCTTCTTCCCGTTTGACGAATCATCTCCAATGGGGTGGGGCTATGATTTCGTGTGGCCATGCATTATAGAGAGTCTCGGACTCCGCATGGGGATAGTAGATGCCGCCCCGGTGGACCATAGCATGAGGAAACCCGTCATGAACTACAGTTATGAGGAGGCGAGGGCTTCAATGGAGAAATATCTTTCCAAAAAAATAAATCTGCCTAAAGCGGAAGCTTTTAGGATATTGGAATCCTATGCATAACTGTGTAAAACAGTCCGGTTTCTCAAAAGTTTCCCTGTTGCAGGATGATAGGAATACGGTTATCTTGAGTGTGATAATCTGTACGTACAACCGGGCTGAGTTGCTGGGAATGGCCCTTGAAGGACTTGTACTGCAGACCCTTGGCAAGGAAAAGTTTGAAGTCGTCATCATTGATGACGGTTCCTCCGATGATACCAGGCAAGTTGCGGAGTCATTTGCCGGCAAACTGCCTTTAAGGTATTTCTATCAGAAAAATGCCGGGCTGGCCTCGGCTAGAGACCATGGCATATATGTTTCCCGCGGTGAAATACTTTTTTTCTCCGACGATGATGATATTGCGGCACCCACACTTCTGGAAGAGCACCTTAAAATGCACGATCGGTATCCGCAGCCCGATTTCGCCGTTTTGAACTATACCGGGTGGGCAGACGGCCTTCAGGTAACGCCCCTTATGCATTTTATCACAGAGGTAGGCTGCTTTTTATTCTCATACCCTTACGTAAAACATGGTGACATTCTGGATTATACCTATTTTTGGGGAGGGAGAGTTTCCTGCAAGAGGGGTTTTTTGATCGAGAATGGGGTCTT
>JAKAGP010000062.1:7317-8060 GCA_021825785.1 Nitrospirota bacterium | reverse complement strand
AAATGCGGTCTTCTGCAAGGCGCCCATACCCATGGCCTGGGTGGCGGGCAGAACTTTAAAAGCCTTCTCGATGAAGGCATAAAGTACCGCCCCCCCCAGCATGAATTTAAAAAGGCTCTTTCCAAGCTCAATGAAACCGTTAAGCGAGAACAGCCTCTGAATTCCCGAAATGGGGTTCAGTTTTTCCATCTCGAAACCTAGTGGCTTTATAATGAGCCCGCCCTGGGCAAACCCGGTGCCGAGTGCCAGCACGAAGGCAAGCCCCAGAAAGGGAATGAGGATGTAGAACATGCCGATGGCGGCCTGTTTGGTCACGGCAATGGGTTCGGTCCCGTAACTCAGGGAAAGAAATTTACCGGTCATCGTGGAGAGCTTGTATATCATGGAGGGACCGGCGAAATAGAAGACCGCTATGACGCCGGCCGTGGCCGCCATGGGACCCAGCTCGCGGCTGCGCGCGACCTGGCCTTTTTCCCTGGCCTGCTGCCTTTTTCGTGGCGTTGCTTGTTCCGTTCGTTCTTCCTGTTCAGCCATTTCCCTCTTTATCCTTTAGCCAATGAAATGATCCGGAACACGTCGCTTCTTGCGCCGTCAAGATAAGACCCTATGACATTCATGAATACCGGAAGCCCGAGTATCAGCAGAACGAAACCCACCAGCATGTACAAGGGATAACTGACGAAAAAGATATTCATCTGCGGGGCCGCCTTTTGCAGGAAGCCAAGAAGCAGATTGATCGTAAG
>JAKAGP010000062.1:0-7307 GCA_021825785.1 Nitrospirota bacterium | reverse complement strand
CTATGAGCACCGGGGCCGCAAGTTTAAGAGAGATGACGAACATCTTACCCGACATGGCAAGGACGGCAGGCGCCAGGTGGCTGATCGAGACCTTCCCCGGGGGCGCCCACTCAAAACTCCTTACAAAGGCGAATATGAGCTCATGGTGCCCGTCCACGATAAGAAAAAAAAGCATCGCTATCATGCTGTACAGCGTTGTGAGCTCGGTGGCCTGTCCCATCTCGGGATTAAGGATGGTGGCCATGGAAAGCCCCATCGCCATGCTCATGATCTGCCCGGCCATCTCCACGGCGAAAAATACAAGCCTGAAACAAAATCCTATCGCCATGCCCAGAAAAACCTCCCTTATTATCACGCCAGCTATCTCCGGCCTGGCGGGAATGGGGAAACTCACAACCGGCGTAAGCACAAGGGCAAGCGTCACGGCGAATGCCACACGGATACGCAGCGGAAAAAGCGTGGAGGAGAAAAACGGCATAAACGCAACAGCGGTCGACGTCCTCAAGAGCACCAGGAGGAAGACCGGAAGGTAAGACGCGAATATGTTCATGTTTGCCGCATGCATGATACCGCTGAAACTATTCAAGGCCTTCGCACCTCATATGACCGGAGATATTTATTAAAAGACCCATTCTTATGAGTCCGTCTCTTGCCACTTTTTCCCGTCACCTCACGTAATTGGGGATGTTGTTTATGAGGTCGTGCGTATAATCGACCATTATCTTCGTCAGCCACGGGGACAGTACAAACAGGCATACGAAGACCGCTATGATCTTAGGGACGAAAGTGAGAGTGAACTCCTGTATCTGGGTGACGGCCTGAAAAATGCTTATCAGAAGTCCCGTAACAAGGCTGACAAGCAGCATGGGACCGGAGACAAGCAGTATTGTCTTGAAAGCCTCTGAGGATAGCTGTCTTAAAACGTCCGGGTTCAATGGAAACTCCTTATTATCGATCCCGTAACCAGGTTCCATCCGTCCACAAGCACGAACAGCAGCAGTTTGAACGGCAGGGATATGAGCGCCGGGGGCAGCATCATCATCCCCATGGAAAGCAGGATACTGGAGACTATCATGTCTATAACCAGGAAAGGCAGGTATATAAGAAACCCTATCTCAAAGGCGGTTTTAAGCTCGCTTATCACGAACGCCGGTACTATTACCCTTAGCGGCAGGGCCTGCGGGTTCGTTGTGTCAAGCCCGTCAAAATGGTCCTCCCTGCCTATCTTAACGAACAGCGCCAGGTCCTTCTGCCTGGTCTGTTTCAGCATGAAGGTCTTTATGGGCGGAGCGGCCCTGTCAAAGGCCACCTGCATCGGTATCTGCTTTGCGATGTACGGGTTCAAGGCGTCCTTTGTTATCGTATTCAAAGTGGGCGACATTATGAAGAGAGTAAGGAAGATGGAAAGGCCGATTATCACCGTGTTCGGCGGTATCTGCTGGCCGCCGATGGCCTGGCGCATGAATGACAGCACTATCACTATCCTCGTAAACGAGGTGAACATTATCAATATGGCAGGCAGAACGGAAAGGAAACTTATAAGGAAAAAGACCCCTACCAGCGAGTTTGGCGAACCGAAGCTCATAGGGCGCCGTCCTTCTTCAGCAGGTTTTTTGATGTCTCAAGCTCCAGTTCATGGCTGGAATATATCTTCATGAGCTTAAGTTCCGTAGGAGTAACGCCCACCAGGAGCACATCGTTTCCGAGCCTCATAAGGGCGATCCCCTTTTTTGGCCCGAACCCCTGGTACGCCAGCATGCTGAGGATGCCGGGCTTGCCCTGGCGCTTTCTTACGAATGCGGCCGCCGCATATATGAGCCCTATGACCAGGCCCAGCGCGGCAAACATCCTTAAGTAAGTCAGTATCATCTGAGGTTCCTTATCCTCTCGACGGGGCTTATGATGTCTGTAAGGCGGACGCCGAATTTCTCGTTGATCACAACGACCTCTCCCCTGGCCACCAGCTTGCCGTTCACAAGCACCTCCAGCGGCTCGCCGGCCAGTTTGTCCAGCTCCACTACAGACCCCTGCCCCAGCTGAAGCAGATCCCTTATCAGCATCCTCGTGTTGCCAAGCTCCACCGTAACCTCCAGCGGTATGTCCAGCAGAAAATCTATGTCTTTGTCTTTTCCGGACTGGCCTTTTTCTGGTTCCTGCGGGACGGCCTCATCCCCATTCAGCTCCTTCAACTTGCTTTCTTCGCTCATTTTAAAGGCTCTCCTCTTTTGGCTTGGGCTCGATTACCCTTGTCACCTTAACTGCCTGGTTGCCCCTGCACTGGCCGGGACGGCCCATAAATTTGCGGATGCCCTGCACCCGGACATCCATCTCGTCTTCAACCGATTTGCCTATTTTTATTACGCTGCCAACACCAAGGTCCAGTATCTCCCCAAAGGTGAGTTGGGCCCTGCCAAGCTCGGCCGATACGAACACTCTCGAATCAGCCAGAGTCTCCTTGAGCTTCGTCACCCACCTGGCGTCTATGTCAAACTTTTCGCCCTGTATGCCGGAATTCAGCTTGTCCTTCACCGGCTCTATCATCGAATACGGGAAAGCAAGGAAGAGTTTCCCGGTGAAATCCTCGACCTCCACATTGATCTCCACCTTGATCACTATCTCGCTTGGAGAAGCAATGGTGACAAATTGCGGGTTCATCTCCGAAAAGACATACTCCGGGCTGGCCTTGAGGATAATGGACCACGCCTCCCCGATGTCCGCAAGAGCAATGTTGATTATCTTCTTTATGACCATGTTCTCTATCGAGGTAAAGGACCTCCCTTCAGACTTCACATAGGGAGTGCTCTTGCCTCCAAAGAAGAACTCCACAAGACCAAAGACGAGAGGCGCCTCCATCACGGCAAGCGCATAGCCCTTAAGCGGGTTCATCTTGAATACGTTTATGTTTGACGGGAAAGGGATGCTCTTCATGAACTCGCCAAACTTCACGATCTGCATGCTGTTTACGCTTATGTCCACGAACCGCATGATGAGATTGGAAAGCGAGTTCCTGAACTGCCTTGAAAACCGTTCGTTCACTATCTCCAGACCGGGCATGCGTCCGCGGATTATCCTCTCCTGGCTGGCAAAATCATAAGAGCGGGCACCGGTGACATGGTGCTCTCCTACCTCTGTTTCTATCTCGCCAGCGTCTACGCCCTTTAAAAGGGCATCGACTTCATCCTGTGAAAGTATGTCGCTCATTGCATCACAAATTCCGTAAAGTAAACGTTCTTCACCACGGGCTGGCCCAGCGCCTGGTTGGCCCTGAGGATCATCTCGTCCTTAAGCTGCATCTTTCCGTCAGCAGAGGTAATATCGTCGACTGTCTTGCTGCCCAAAAGGGTAATTATGGCATCCCTGAGCTGGGGCTTTTTCATGGCCACAAGCTGCCCGCCCGCGGCATTTGTCACTTCAAACTGCAGTGTCATCTTTAAAAACCTGCCTGGGTCGGCCAGATTGAGGATGAAAGGATCCATGGCGACAAGGACGCTGACGGAATCAGTCTTTTTTGCTGCAACCGCCGGAGAGGAGCTGCTTTTGCCCCCTTTAAAAATGTACAGCCCGCCGCCCCCTATGATCCCTATCAATATCACGCCTATCAGAGCCATTTTAAGAGGAAATTTCTTTTTTCCGGATTTTTCGGAATCGCCGTTGACTTCGCTCTTTAATTCGTCCGGCATTTTTTTTTGACATCCTCCGTTGATCTATTTTTCAACCAGCTTCAGGAGGATAATAAACAAATACCATGCCAGAGGATAAGTAATTGTTTTTTAAGAATAAGTTTAAAAAGGGCTGGTTTCAGAATGGCGGGTTTGTCAAAAAAATGACTGGAGGCCAAAGGACAGCGCCCGGCACTGTACGGAAAAGTGACAAGGGGAAAAGGCTGGGTTACTCTTTGCCTATAATGTGCAGTTTCATAAGGCGGGTAGTGCCCTGCTTGTTGGGTACACCGGCGGTGATCACGATTATATCGCCATTTTTTGCGAGCTTTTCAGAAAGGAGAGCTTTTTCAACCTCCCTGAACTGCTCCTCCATGCTGGCAACTCTGCGGATCTTGCGGGCAAGCACGCCCCAGTAAAGGGCCATCCTGCGCAATACCAGCTCCGACGGGCTGAAGGCGATTATGTCCACTTCCGGGCGCAGCATGGAGACAAGCCTTGCGGTAGACCCCGACTGGGTGAATGCTATGATATATTTTGCCTTTACGCTTTGAGCCGCGTCAGCGGCCGCCCGGGCAACGGCCTCGGAAAAAGTCCCTTTCTGCTGGTAGCGGCTCCTTACCGGCAAGGACAGCTCGGTTTCCTCTATGATCCTGCCCATCATCTCCACAGTCTCAAGCGGGTATTTTCCGACTGATGTCTCTTGTGAGAGCATAACCGCGTCCGCCCCATCCAGTATGGCGTTGGAGACGTCGGTGGTCTCAGCCCTCGTCGGGCGCGGGCGTTCAGTCATGGATTCAAGCATCTCCGTGGCGATTATCACGAATTTCCCTGCCTTGTTAGCCTTCTCTATAAGAGATTTTTGGGCGATGGGCACATTTTCGGGCGGTATCTCAACCCCCAGATCACCTCTGGCCACCATTATCCCTTCAACCAGGGGCAATATCTCGTCCAGGTCCCTTATAGCCTGCGGGGTCTCTATCTTGGCTATTATGGGAAGGGCCTCCGCGTCCTCTTTTTTCAGAAAATCCAACAGGGCAAGGACATCGTTGCGGGTGCGCACAAATGAAAGCGCCACATAATCAACTCCCATCCTCAAGCCAAGGCGCAGGTCCGCTTCGTCTTTTTTGGTGAATGACGTGTCAACCGGCTTGAGCCCCGGCAGGTTCACACCTTTTTTTTCTTTTAGAACACCGCCCATCTTTACGACCGTCCCAAGGTAGTCCGTGCCCTTTTCCGTTATCTGCAGCTCTATGAGCCCGTCGCTCAGCAATATGCGGTTACCTTCCTCTGAGGCCTCTATCAAATGTGGATATTTTATATAAATGGTGTTTTCGTCCCCGGGACCCCCTCCCCGCCTGACAGTTAATTCCTGTCCTTTCTTCAGCTCTATTTGCCCGCCCTTGAGGGTGCCAAGGCGTATCTTGATGCCCTGGAGGTCCTGCATGATCGCTACGGTCTTTTTTAGCCTTTCAGCCTCCTCCCGTATGGTCCTTATCGCGCTTTCATGGAACGCATGGGTGCCGTGGGAAAAGTTTAGGCGGGCCACGTTCATGCCGCTTGTTATGAGACCGCTTATCATCCGCCGGTCAATGGAGACTGGTCCGATGGTGCAGATTATCTTTGCCTTCCTTCGCATGAGTTTAAGTTAGCACAAGGGCAATATGTTGGCAAACGGAAGCTATTTTATTTGCCGGACATGACGAGTTTTTTCCCGAACTCCTCCGCATCCACCGGTTTACCGCAGAGGTCCCCCTGCACTTCGTCACACCCCTTCGAAAAAAGAAATGTCAACTGTTCTTCCGTCTCTACACCCTCTGCTATTACGGTCAGTTTAAGTATATGGGCCATTGCGATTATCGCGTTGATTATCGCCTGGTAATCCGGGTCCCGAGGAAGGTGCAGAACAAAAGACTTGTCAATCTTTAATTTATGGAACGGCAGTTTCTTAAGGAAGCTCAGGGATGAATACCCCGTACCGAAATCATCAATGGAGAAACGGACCCCAAGGCCACCAAGGCTGCTTAAATTCCTGGCTGTAAGTTCAGTGTCCTGCATGGCCAGGGTTTCCGTGATCTCTATCCCCAGGCAATCAGAGCCTACGCCGGTCTTCCTCAATATATCAAACACCTTTTCCGCCAGGTTCATCTGCTGGAATTGGCGGGCGGAAAGGTTCACCGTCATAAAATGCAACGGATAACCGGCTTTTTGCCATTTCCCAAGTTGCTCACAGGCCGCCTGCATGACCCACTGGTCTATCTGCGTGATTAACCCTATCTCTTCGGCCATGGGGATGAACCGTCCTGGGGTGAGCAGTCCCAATTCAGGATGCTTCCATCTCACAAGCGCCTCCGCGCCCACGATCTCCCGCGTTTTTATATCTACCTGGGGCTGATAGTGCACAACCAATTCCTCCTGCTCCACGGCCTGGCGCAGGCTGTTTTCGAACAATATGCGTTCGAGGGTCCTTGTGTTCAGGGCCGCATTGAAAAACTGGCAATTGTTCCTGCCCTGGTCCTTTGCATAATACATGGCTATATCGGCATTTTTAAGGAGCACTTCGGCATCATCCCCGTCCTCCGGGTAGATGCTGATGCCGATGCTGGCCGTTACGCGCAATTCATGCGCCTCAATAACAAAAGGGGGTTTAAAAACGTTCATTATCTTCTCTGCGGTTTTTAAAGCGTCCGCGGGCAGGGTGATGAGCGGGACAAGTATCGTGAACTCATCCCCTCCTAAACGGGCTATCGTATCTACGTCCCTCAAACAGGCGGTAAGCCGTCCGGCCACGTCCTTAAGCAGCCTGTCGCCCTCCGTGTGCCCCAGCGCGTCATTTATGTTTTTAAACCGGTCCATGTCCAGGAACAGGACCGCGAGCCCGGAACAGAGGCGGCGTGATTGGGCCAACTCAAGCCTGAGGTGGTCCATGAAGAGCATCTTGTTACAAAGCCCGGTAAGCAGGTCATGATGCGCCTGGTATTTTATGGTTTCTTCCATTTGCTTGCGATGGGTTATGTCCCTCGCTATCCCGGTAGTTCCCGCCACCTGGCCGGTTTCGCTGTATATGGCAGTCTTTATCGTTTCAAACCAGATAATATTCCCTTTTCTGTCCCTTATGCTCTCCTCTATTACCTTTCGCTTGCCGCTGTTTATGACCTCCCTGTCATCGGCAAGGAATTTTTTCGCCAGTTTCGATGGCCAGATATCGAAGTCCGTCTTGCCAACTATATCACCGGGTAACATTGCAACGGCTTTACCGTATGCGTCATTGGCCGCGATGTATCTGCCGTCCTTGTCCTTCATCCAAGCCATATCCGGGATACTGCCAAGTATGGCTTCCTGCCGGCGCGCAGTCTCCCTGACAAGCTCTTCCGCTCTCTGGAGGTCCATGAACTGCTGGCGGAGCCTGGGATAATAACTTTTCCGGAAAGACCGTTCACCCAGTCCTATTATTTTTTCCCGCAGAGAATCAATGTCCTCAGGGTCATCGGAGCGCCCGCTCATATATGTCCTCTATGTCCTTTTGCGAAGGTCTTCTGGGGTTAGTTGCGAGACAGGGATCATTAATCGCCTTTCTGGCAAGCTCAGCAATATCGCCGCGACCAAAAAATCCCAGGTTGCCAAAAGGCAGTTCCGCATTAAGATAGA
>JAKAGP010000061.1 GCA_021825785.1 Nitrospirota bacterium | reverse complement strand
CCGGCTCCCTGGTAACCACGTTCCCGGCCGGCACCGGGGGGCAGCCGGCGGTGGACAGCTCGGGCGATGTCTATATCGCCGGCAGTTATTGCGTCAGCAAATACGGCCCCTCGGGCAGCCTTCTGTCCACGATCGGCACGTGCGGGACGATGAACTTGACCAACGGCTTTACGGGCAATCCTACTGCCGTGCAGGCAGATGGGGCCGGCAATATCTATGTGCAGGGCGGTGGTTATTACCTCAATGGCGTAGGTTATCCCGGCATCGTGAAATTCGATCAAAACGGCAATTTTCTGACCAACCTGGCCTCCTGGAGGGAAGTGGATGAAAGCGGCAACTGCGCGGGCGGATGGGTAGGCGCAGCGAGCCAATGCGACGGCGGCAACGGGGGTTACGGCAGAATTTCTATCAACAGTTTATCGGTGGATACCGCGGGCCAGATTTTTTCCGTGGATTCGCAATCCAATGCGCATAAATTCGTCGGCAGCGGCGTAGTCAATGCGACGGTCCTTGACGGAAACGGCAACCCTGTCCAGGGCGCGTATCTCTATGTGCAGCCCGGGCCAATGCTGATGGCGGACAGGAACGCCACGGACATCATAGGCCCTTCCGGCAGCGATGGTCTCATCAGCGGGACCGTGCCAATGGGCCCGTGGTACTTCCGCATCATGGCCAGGGCGGCGGGCAGCACAGTGCCACCTTTTGCGCCGCCCTACAAAGGGGACCTGACCTGGGTGGCGCCAGGCCACAGCATGACCGTCCCTGAAAACGGCGTCCTGGCGCTGGGCACTGTAAACCTCTCCCCATACGGCGCCAGCAACGGGGCCGGCTACTCTCCTCAGACCTCGTCCATGACCATCTCGGGGACGGTAACCGGAGGGCAGACCAATTCTCCCATGTCCAACTGGTTCGTGTTCGCCACGACATCGCCTATTCATCACACTCCGCCCGGCCCTTCCGGCGAAAAGTATGCCGCCCAGGCGCTTACGGACGCCTCCGGCAATTACACCATATCTTTCTGTCATCCGGGCACGTACTACATATACGCGTGCAGCGCGCCGGGCGCGTGCAATTGCAACAGCTCGTTCAGGGGCGGCTGCAAGGCGTCTTATCCCAACCCGAGCGGCGGGTCCTACGAGTTTCCGGGCGGGTATCCGACCTGCAATACCGTTTACGGCACTTTCAATACTGAGAACTACTATTGGGACTGCCCGACAACGGTCAATGCGAACTCGAACGTTACAGGAGTGAATATCAGCGTGATGGGCCAGTAGCGAATTGGATTTTTTCGGGCGTTAAGGCCCCCGCTTAAGGCGGTGGGCCTTCAATCCTCTAAAGGAAAGGAGGACGAGGGCGATGAAGATGAGATATGCAAGGCCGAAGATTGTGGGCTCCGTCTGCGTGCATCCCTGCTAACGCAGATTAAAACCCAAAAAATACGGGCGGGATTTCATCCCGCCCGTTTCCAACTGCCGGTCAGACCGGGTAAATTTACAGGCTGGCCTGTACTTTACTGCCGTCAATCGCCACAAGCCCTCATTCCTGCAAGCCACATAAACACAACATCTTGCTGAAGCTTCTCTTCGATCTTCCTGCTCGAACGGGGCGGGGTCCGGCAGGAGATTTTTTTATGAAATCAATTGCATAAACTGTTTATTGGATAATTTCATGGCATGGCGGGTTATGATGAGGCGGGCAGGGCTTTTTCAAAAGCCCGCGCCCAAAGAGGTCTTTGAAAACGAAAGCGTTTGATTTTGTCCCGCGGTTGCCGGCAGGCAATCCGGGTGGGACGCGCAATTGACCTCCAGGAACCTGGGGGTCCCAATGAACGGTTTGAACAGTCTGGAGCAGGAAATCATTTGAAAACGGGAGGTTAAAACGTTTGGTTTGAACAAAAAATGCCAAAAAAGACGATTCTGCGCTATCTGGGAAAATGCAAAATCCGGTTCCAGAGACAGTGAGCGTGAGATTTTTGACCGATAACTTGTTTGTTATCTTTTCGAATTTGTGAGATTCCGGGCAGGCATTTGTCCGATGAGCGGAAGGAGGACAAAAATGCTGGAGGAAATTGCCAAGAAATACGGTATGACGGAGGCTTCTTTGAGGTTTCTCATCAGGCGCGGGGTTATCCAGATAGACCCAGCCGGAAGGACATGGATGTACTTTCGGCCCTGGGACAAATATGGCAGGACCTGGCCTGGCTGAAGATGAGTCTCCGAGGAGGATCAAGTCGAAGGCGCTAGGAATTGTCAGGAAGATGCGTGGACGGGCCTATATGGCAAGGTACAGGCAAAAGTCGGGCAAGAACGGGCAGAGAAGACCCCAGGCGGCCGCCCGCCAGGGCGGCCGCCTTATTCAAGCACAATAAGAAAACTCAATTATGATGGTTATTTGATTTTGGAAAGGAAATCCTTTGCCGTTAAAACGTTTACGGCGCTTTTTACCTTGTCCGTGAAGAAATGCGCGTCTCCAGTCAGAAAATAGTCGGGCTTAATATAAAGGACCGCGGCCAGGATTGGAACGTCTTTTTTGTGAGTTATCAGTGCGTCCGCATCCTTCAGCTTGTGATTATACTTCGCCCTGGGGATGACCGTGATGTCGGTCAGGGCTTTTTCCGTTTCGGCAAGGGCTATTTCAAGGGTCCTGTTCTTGAGATATTTGAGCTTCTTCTTTACGATCATCCGCAGTTCCTCGACCACGTCTTCGCATGTCACAATATCCAATTCGACAAGATCGAGAATCCGGGCCTCGTTTCCCTCGAAAAAAAGCCCGGAAAGGAGGATATTCGTATCGAGGAAGACCCTATATCTCACCGGCGCGCTTTTTCAAGCTCTTTAAGCATATCTGCCTCCGTTATGCCCTCTTTTTTCATGAGCCATCTTAGAAAGGACCTGCTCTTCCGGGCATAAGCTTTCTTTAGAGCCGAGACAACGGCCTCCGACGCATCGGAGAACACGCCAAGTTTTATCTCTTCATTGATATTCCGGTAGATGTCGTCCGGAATCTGAGCCACTATTTTAGGCACTTCACACCTCCTTTATGTTCTTATTTTATCAGTTTTCATTTTGGCTACTCATGAAGGAACTATAATTGGAATCTCCTTCCAAAGCGCAGTTGCCGACCCATTTGTTCGTATCCTGGAAGAAAAGCATCTGGCAAGCATATTGTGGACGCAGCTTTACGCCGAAGAGGTTCTGAGGTCGGATGTCAATAGTGGACACCAAACCCTTCATGCCGCCATCTGCCCGGCATAGAATTTTTGTTCATAGGCAACGGGGGAAAGAAACCCCAGCCGTGCCTGCCTTCTCAATCGGTTGTAGAAGATTTCTATATACTCCGTGATTTCCTGAATCGCTTCCTGCCTGCTCCTGTAATGACGATGATGCACAAGTTCCTGTTTAAGAGTGCCCCAGAAGCTCTCCATTGGCGCGTTGTCATAGCAGTTTCCTTTCCCGCTCATCGATGCCATCATTCCGAACTGGTCAAGCAAGCGCCTGTATTTATGAGAACAGTACTGGCTGCCGCGGTACGAGTGGTGAATCAGCCCTTTTGCCGGGCGCTTCGCCGCCACGGCTTTGAACAGGGATTGGCTGACCAGATTCTTTGTCATCCGCGACCCCATCGCATATCCTACGATCTCTCCCGTTAAAGAGGTCCTTGTGGCCCGCCAGATACAGCCAGCCTTCGTCAGTCGGGATATAGGTTATATCGCTCACTCAGACGATGTTAGGCCTGGATACCTCAAACTGTTGATTCAACAGGTTCTCCGCCACCGGAAGCGTATGCTTTGAGTCGGTCGTCGCCTTGAATTTCCTCTTCTGTTTACAGCGTATACCGAGTTTTTTACGAATGCGCTTTATGCGGCACACTCCGGCCTGGATGCCGTGCTCTGCCAGATCGAGCTGTAGCCGCTCAGGACCGCACGTCTGCCGTGTCCGCTTGTGCGCTGCCCTTATCTCAACCTCCAGACGCATTTCCTCCTGGGCCCGCTTAGACAGCGGCCTCTCCAGCCATGGGTAATACCCGCTTGCCGATACGTCCAAAACCCGGCTCATAAACGGCACAGGATATTTGAGTCGCATAGCTTTCATCTGCGCGTACCGGGCAGCGACTCCTTGGCAAAGTACGCGGCTGCTTTTTTTAATATTTCCAGCTCCATCTTGGTTTCCGCCAGTTCTCTTCTCGTCCTGGCCAGTTCCATCTCAAGCTCCGTCAATGGCTTCTGCGTCTTACCCACATCGCCCAGTTTGCCGGCCTTATATGCCTTTACCCAGTTTGCCAAGGTCTGTGGCGGCAAAGACAATTTTCGGGCCGCCTCAGGCACTGACATATTCCCTTCTGTTACCAGTTTGGCCGCTTCCTCTCGAAACTCCTTCGTGTACCTTCCCTTTGGAATCCTTTGCATCCTGACACCTCCATCGTGGTATGTTGTTATACGACTTTGGTGTCCACTTTTTTCATCTTATCCCAGGATTTTTGACGCTTTTGAGGGGCTAAATCATTGGTTTTAAAGGAAAGAATTGGTGCCGAAGGCGGGATTTGAACCCGCACGGGTTACCCCACACGCCCCTCAAACGTGCGTGTCTACCAGGTTCCACCACTTCGGCTCCCCTAAATTTTACTATATCGGGTTTTTGCTTTTCAATTAAAACTATCGGTTGTCCCTAAAAAATGCCCCCTTTCCTGCCTTATGCCTGATATCTGCCAGGTCCTTTAGGAAGGGAGTAAGCGGACGGATCAGCAAGGCGGGGCGGAGGGCAGCCCTTAATAATCGTCCGAAAATACCTGGCGGATTCCTTGCCGGAAACGGGCGGCCCCGGCCTGGGCCGGATGGCGCACGTATAGGCAGGGAGCGCCGATCCGTTCCAGCGCATGCTCGGCTTTTCTTCCGATGGCGATGATCCGCTTCGGGGCCAGGATACGGACCGTCTCTTTCAGGATGGGGCAGAAGGCCCTGATCTCCCGGGCCCCCGGGGTCCTGATGGACAGGGGCTCCCCTTTTTTGTGCGGATGAAGCGGCAGGGCGTTCCAGAGGAAAAACCCCGGGAAGCGGGGCAGAAGCGCCCCCCAGACTACGGCCCCTGACCTCTCGGCGTACGGGGGCTCGTGATTGCTCGTCTTTCGCCCCCTAAAGGGAAGCGCGCCTCCCTCCAGTTGCCGCTCGCTCGTAAAGGGTACTCCGGAGAACCTGGCCCCCCACGGGCCGGCCGCCTCCCCCACAAGCAAGACGGCGGGACGCCTGTCAAAGCACCAGAGATACCCCCGGAGGTTCTCCCTCCGGATGCCGGCTGCCCCGGGCAGGTCGCAGGCGGGGTCCTCATCATTGTATTGATTGAACAGCTCCCGGGTGGATGGCAGGGGAAACAGTTTCGCCGCCAGGAAATCCCAAAGCCTCTGTTTCCAGGACCTCATCTCATGGGCCCGTTGATTCCATCAAAGCGGAACTGGGCGCATGCATTTTATCACCATCAACATAATTGCATTATAGGGCAAATTTCAGCGGATGCGCGGAGCAAGCGGACAGACACGAAGGCGGGAGGCGGAGGCCTCTTCAGGGCAGGGATGCCGCCCAGAACGGCCCTTTTCCTGGCTCCGGTAGCGCCAGGGGCGCCAGCGCCCGGGCGGCGGCAAGGCGCCGGAGGGCGAATTTCTTTCAGAAACCGGCCCTCTAGGATATGAGGTTCAGGTTTTCCGTAATGCGCATCCGGTTTTTAAGCCCTTCGATAAAGGAGGCCACCGCGCGCTGCCGCTTCTCGTTCAGTATGGCCCCCTGCAGGACCTTCGCCGTCTGCTGGTCGCCGGAGGCATTCTTGCCCTTGAGCGCGGTCAGCTCCGCAGGGATTGAGGCCATCTCCGCGGGGGATAGCTCAACCGGGTCCTCGATCAGCCTTCGCATCTTTTCCACTAGCAGCTCATGGCGTTCCATGGACTCATAGTCCGCCGGGGTAATGCGGTTCAGACGGAGCGTCCTCAGATAGACCCGCCGGCTGAAGACGTTGCCGGCTCTGAAGGCAGGGTCGGACATTATTGCGTCCGACAGCTCGGTGTTGGTCACGGTAAGGCCCGCGTCCCGGGCCGCCTTGTAGAGTATGGCGTCGCTGACCATCTGCCCAAGGACCCTCATCTTGAGGTCCTGTTTCATCTTGTCGTCGAATTTGTCGCCATAGGCGTCCCTCAGCGTGTCCTCGGCCCGCTCGTAGACCCTCCAGTACTGCTGCATGGTGATCTTCGTTCCTCCCACCGTAGCCACTATCGCCTGATCGTCCTTGCCGGAGCCGTTCTTGCCGATGCCCCAGAAGATGAAAGATACTATGACCACCAAAAAGAGGATATAAAAGTATTTGGCGTGTTTGCGCATCGATTTAAGCATGCGTTCCCTCAATACCTCCCGTTGAAATAATCGGCCAGAATATTCGCATGGTCAAAGGCTATCGGCGAGGGCAGCGAGTCCAGCCTGAATATGCCCGCCCCTTTTGCGTCATCCGCGGCCTCAAGCCTGCCGCTGCCCTTCGCGATGAAGACAGTGCTTATCGTATGCTGCCTGGGGTCCCGCCCGGGGTCGGAGTAAGTGTGCATCTGTCTCATAAGTTCCACCTGAAGCCCGGTCTCTTCCGCCGCCTCCCTCCTGGCGGCCTCCTCGAGGCTCTCCCCGTAATCCACGAACCCGCCGGGCAGCGCCCAGCCGTAAGGGGGGTTTTTCCTGTCCACAAGGACTATGCCTTCCCGGAACTCTATTATGATGTCAACCGTGGGAGCCGGATTCCTTCTGCCGCTGTCATTCAAAGTCCGGTTCCACTTCCTTTTCCGGCAGAACAGTTGAAATGGCGTGCTTGTAAATAAGCTGGCTTGTCGAGCCCTTGAGCATGACGACAAAGTTGTCGAAACCCTTAATTATCCCCCTGAGCCTTATTCCGTTGGTGAGATAAACCACGACGGGCACCTTCTCTTTTCTGAGCTTGTTCAGATACGCGTCCTGAAGCGACTGCGTTTTTATATTGTTATTTACGCTCATTTGCCCCCCCTTTCACTTGTAAAGGTCTTTTTCTATTTTAAATAGAATCAATTTTTCCCGCAAGGGCGCGCAGTAGAAGGGCAAAAACAGCAGGCAAAAACCTGTTGTGCTGCCGGGCGGGGTTCTGTTATATTATTAGCGGTAATGTTTCATGTGTGCCGGCGTGTTAAATGTTCATCTGTGCGCTGACGTTTTTCATATTTTTGATCTTTCTGCCCTCTCACGCTTATGCCTGGGGGCCGATCACGCATATCTATCTCGGCACGGAGGTCTTCCTGACAGGGGCCTCGGCCATTCCCGGCTCGGCCTACGCGATCATAAAGAAATTCAGGCAGGACTACCTTTACGGCAACATCATGGCCGACATAATCTTTGCCAAGAAATACCTGCCCAGGGAGAAAAACCCTCATAACTGGGACGTGGCCTTCGACCTGCTGGATGGGGCCCGGAACGAGCCGGAAATCGCCTTTGGGCTTGGCTATCTGAGCCATCTGGCGGCCGATACGGTGGCCCATTCCCGCCTGACCATGGGCAAAAAGGACCTGGGGCACACCTATACTGAGCTGCGCGCCGAAAGGTTCATAGACAGGCATTACTGGCTGATGGCCCTGAGCATAGACCAGAAGGTGCAGCGGCGCGGGGACATCATGCTGGAGAGGAGCCTCGAAAGTCCAATCTTTTCCTTCAAGACCAACAAGAGGATTTTCCAGGGCATGGTCCTTGTTTCCGGCCTCGGCAAGGTGAAAAACTGGCAGCCCGGGGAAATAGAGAGGCTGCACGAGGAATCCCTCTTCAGGATAGTGGACGTCCTCGACAAAGGCAGGGAGTCGAAAATCGTCAAAAAGGACCCCACCGGCGGGCGTCTGGCCTGAAGCCTCTCCCTACTTCCTCCCCTGCTGATTCAAAAATACTTAGAACCTATCTCAAAACCGCTTCTGGCTGTCCCGCCATGGCGGGACTGAAATCGCGGCATACGGTGTCGCCAAGGGAAAATCGTCCTCAACGCAACGCTGTTGCGCCTCCGGGCGATTTTCCCTTTTCTCCTTGTCTGCCAC
>JAKAGP010000060.1 GCA_021825785.1 Nitrospirota bacterium | reverse complement strand
GCGCGCCATCGTTAAAGCCTCAAAAGAGGTCCTCGCGGGAAAGATGGACAGCCAGTTCCCGGTGGATATATTCCAGACCGGCTCCGGCACATCCACGAACATGAACATGAACGAGGTGATCGCCACAAGGGCCAACGAGATGCTTACCGGGGAAAAGAGCACCAGGCATCCGGTGCATCCCAATGACCATGTGAACATGGGCCAGTCCTCGAACGATGTCATACCTTCCGCCATTCATCTGTCCGCGCTTCTTCTAATAAATGAAAAACTCTTCCCGGCTATGACAGGGCTCCAAACGGCGCTGAATGAAAAGGAGGCGAAGCACAGGTCCGACGTCAAGACCGGAAGGACGCATATGATGGACGCGATGCCCGTAACGCTGGGACAGGAACTTTCAGGCTGGGCCTCTCTGACAGGACGTTTGATAGAGGGGATAAATTCGGCCCTGCCCGCCTTAAGCAGGCTTGCCATGGGCGGGACGGCCGTGGGCACCGGGATCAATACGCATCCGGAATTCGGCGGAAGGGTAGCAAAGGTCCTCTCCGGATTGACCGGCCTTGAGCTTAAAGAGTCAGAAGACCATTTCAGCGCGCAGGCAACGCAAAGCGCGGTCCTTGCCCTTTCGGGCAGACTGAAATCCGCCGCCTCCGCATTCATAAAAATCGCCAATGATCTGAAGCTCATGAACAGCGGTCCCGTTTGCGGCCTGAACGAGATAAGATTAAAAGCCGTCCAGCCGGGTTCCTCGATAATGCCGGGCAAGGTCAACCCGGTTATGCCCGAGGCTGTAAGGATGATAGGCGTACAGGTAATCGGAAACGACCTCACTATCGCCCTGGGAGACGCCATGGGAGAGTTCGAACTAAATACGATGCTTCCGCTGATCGCGCACAATATACTTCAGTCCGTAACGCTTATCGCGAACGCCTCTCTGCTTTTGAAAAGAACAATCGACGGGTTCGAGGTGAATTCGGAGCACATAAAGGAATTATTGGAGAAAAACCCTATTATAGGCACCGTGCTTTCCCCTGTGATCGGTTATGATAAAGCCGCCGAAGTCATCAAAAGAGCGAGTGCTGAAAACAGGGCCGTCAGGGAGGTGGTTGTGGAAATGGGCTATATGGATGAAAAGAATGCCCGGAAACTTCTTGCCCCTGAGACAATGACCCGGCATAAAACCCGCCGCATCTGATTGCTATATTTTTCCGTTGTAGATTTACTTTAGATGGGTTCACGCAAAAATAAAAAAATTTTCATAAGGAGAATTTCACGGTTGAATACGAAATTATTGTTGCTATAATTTGTGTAGGATTTTAAAAATGAAAAGGAGAAAAGAAGATGAAGATCACTGTACCTGTCATGTTCGCTTTGATTGTGGCACTTGCTTTACCCTCCATGGCTCTCGCGCAAGACCCCTCCGGTAAGACCCTGTATCGGAAATATTGCAACATGTGCCATCCAAACGGAGGAAATATCATGAAACCCGGATTCGGGCTCCACAAAGCGGACCTTGAAAAAAATGGAGTGAAGACGGAAAAAGATATCATCGATAAAATGAGGCATCCGGGCACCGGCATGCCCGCGTTCAGCAAGGACAAGATATCGGATTCAGATGCAGATGCGATAGCAGATTACATAATGAAAACTTTCAAATAAGATAACCGGCTTAAAACTAAAATAGGGTGGAGTGGATTTCCGAAGGCAAGAAGCAGGGAATCCTCCGCCCGCTCTATCTGTTTATAACTGGATTAAGAAAAAGGAGAAAAAAAGTGAAGATCCCTGTGCCTGTCATGTTCGCTTTAATTGCGGCAATTGCATTGCCGTCCGCGGCTTTTGCGAAAGGTCCCTCCGGTAAGGCCCTGTTTCAGAAAAATTGCGCCAGCTGCCATGCCAATGGGGGCAATATGGACAACCCCGAATATACGCTTCACAAAAAAGACCTTAAGAAGCACGGTGTGAAGACGGCAAAAGACATCGTCGGTAAAATGAGGCATCCGGGCCCCGGAATGCCGACGTTCAGCAAGGAAAAGATACCGGACTCGCAGGCAAAAGCAATAGCCAGTTACATAATGAAAACTTTCAAATAAGAAAACCGGCTCAAAACTTACAAATAAAAAAAGGCGGAGTGGATTTAGAAAGGCAAGAAGCAAGGAATCCTCCGCCCTCTCCTTCTGTTTGACACAATTCCCCAGGTAAGAGGTACGTCCACCTACCCATAGATCATCTTTTAAACGATGAATAGGAGGGGGCACTCCGCAAGCAGATCATCTTTTCTTGAATTCGGTCCCGCTCTGTGATTTAATTTTGATATGGATATAACAGGCAAAAAGATACAGCCGCTTCTGCTTGGCGGAAAATGGATAGAGACGGAAACAATAAAAAAGCTCCCGGTCATCAATCCCTATAATAATCAGCCGTTAACGGAGGTCTGCCAGGCCGGGCCTGACCAGATCGAAGAGGCCTTAAGGATGGCGGAAAACGCCGCGCCCGTAATGGCATCGCTGCCCTCTCATAAGAAAACCGCCATTCTGCAAAAGGCCTCCGACATCCTCCTTGCAAAAAAAGAAGAACTGGCCCGGACAATAACGCTTGAAAACGGAAAACCTATACTGGAATCAAGGGTAGAGGCCGAGCGGGCCTCCCTTACCTTCCGGATAGCGTCAGAAGAAGCCGCGAGGGGTTTTAATGGCGAAGTAATTGCCCTGGACAGAAACGCGGCCTCGGAAGGCCGATGGGGAATAACAAGAAGATTTCCGGCAGGGACCGTCCTGGGCATCACCCCGTTCAATTTCCCTCTCAATCTTGTGGCGCACAAGGTCGCCCCGGCCATCGCGTCGGGAAACCCGGTGATAATCAAGCCCGCATCGAAGACGCCTTTGTCGGCGCTGTTTCTTGGAGAAATCCTGATGGAGGCGGGTCTGCCGGAGGGTTGCATGAGCGTTCTGCCAGCCGGGGGAAAGACGATAGAGCCGGCCGTGACCGACCCCCGTGTAAAGGTACTTTCCTTTACGGGCAGCGCGACCGTGGGTTGGAGTTTGAAACGGCTTGCGTATGATAAAAAAGTGATACTGGAGCTAGGCGGAAATGCCGGCGTGCTCCTGGATGAGGACTGCGACCTTGACAACGCGGTAAGCCGCACGATCGCCGGGGCATATTCCTATGCTGGGCAGGTCTGCATTTCGGTCCAGAGGATCTACGCGCACCGCAAGATCCACGATATCTTTTTGGACCGTTTTGTCTCCGGAGTAAAATCCTTAAAAATGGGAAACCCCATGGATGAGAGCGTTCAGATAGGGCCGATGATAGATGAGGACAACCTGGCAAGAGTCGCCTCCTGGGTGGATGAGGCGCTGGCGCTGGGCGCAAAGGCTGTAACCGGAGGCAAAAGGGCAGACGCTTTTTACGAACCCACAGTAGTGCTGGATGCCACTGCCAAAATGAAGCTTAGCTGCATGGAGGTCTTCGCGCCCGTGGTAACTGTTACCCCGGTAGACAGTTTCGAAGAGGGGCTCAAGAGTATTAACGATTCGGTTTACGGGCTTCAGACGGGGGTCTTCACATCAACCCTCAAAAATGCCTTCACGGCTTTCGAGACCCTCCAGACGGGAGGCGTGATCATAAACGACGTACCCACTTACAGGGTGGACCATATGCCCTATGGCGGGGTCAAGCAGTCCGGCTCCGGCAGGGAGGGCGTGAGATACACCATCGAGGAGATGACGGAGCCAAGGCTAATGGCCCTGAAGCTCATCTGATTTTAATTTTTCCCCTTCCCTTCCTGTTTCTTTTTGTTCTGCGGGTTCCGGATATATTGAACGAGGTCAGCCATGTCTCCTTTTTTGAGCTGGGGCCACGGGATGCCTTTTATGCCCATCAGCTTTCTCATTTGCATGCTATGGTCCCATATATCGGCGACGATCTCCGAGGGGTCCTGGTTCTGCAATTTCGAAAGATCTATATAGATCAGTTTTCCGCCTTTGCCTCCCACCCGATGGCATTGTGAGCACCGGAGTTTCGAAAAGAGCGCCTCCCCTTTTTCCGCGTTTCCGGGCCCGCCAACATAATGCAAAGAATAAAGATAAGCCAAAACATCGGCCATTTCATTTGAGGTGAACCTGGGCATTGTTATCTGGCTCCGGGCTATTCGCACCAGAAGCATTTCCGGCGCATTGTTCCACATATCGGAGGCTATCTGGGTAGGGCTTTTATAAAAAGCTTCTGCCCGCCTGCCCAGATCGATCCCTCCCGCCGGGCCTTCACCAAAAACAGAATGGCAGCTGACGCATTCCTTTTTTTCGAAAATCCGCCTGCCCTCAACCGGGTTGCCCGGCCTGCTTAAGGCCGGTTCCTCCTGGCCTTTGGCGTAACTCCTGATAAATGCCAGAATGTCCATCATCTCCGTGCCATCGAAAGTGGGCCATTGTCTTCCGGCCCTGAGCATTTGCGCCATCATCTGCAGGCTGTGGTTCCATATCGCCTGGCTAAGAAAGACCGGCGATATGTTCCGGGGAAAATCATCCAGCGCCCGTTCGCCTTCCCTGCCTTTGCCCGAAACGGGATGACATGAGGAGCACCCCTTCAGTCCGAATAAATACCTGCCTGCGTTCGCATTGCCCGGTACATCTTTAAATCTGAGAAAATAAAGATATGCCGTTATTTGGGAGAACTCCTCTGCTGTAAGCGTTGGTTTCACAATGCCGGCTTTTTTCATTCCTTCGATCATGGCGGGAGTGTGGTTCCACATCTTCGCTGCAAGGTCCAGCCCGGTGTCTCCAAGGTCCACCACGCCCAGGTCGGGCCCGATGGTCCCTCCCACGCCTTTAATGGAATGGCATTTCAAACATCCCTTGCCGGCAAGAAGCAGCCCTCCTTTTGCCGGGTCCTCAGGAAGCGCATGGACAAAAACGGGTGAAATCAAAATGAGCAGGTATGCCGCGATAATCACAAGTATGCTTTTTCTCATTTGCAGCCTCCCATTTTAAGTTTCTATACCGAAAATAGGCGTGACCTATTTTAGCACTATGAACAAAGGCATACCACAATGGAGAAACAGGTCGAACTAATAGTAAAAGAGACCGAGGCTGAAAAGATAATCAATGCCATTCGGGAAGCCGTGCGTACCGGAGAAATAGGCGATAGGAAGATATTCGTTTCCTCAATGGACGACGCAATCAGGATAAGGACAGGCGAGACCGGCGAGACCGCGATTTAGGTTTTTCTCCCTTTACATTTGGGGCTGCGACCCCGGTTTCTGTTTTGATTTCGGCGGGCCTATTATTTTTTCTATCTGCTCGCGGTCCAGGGACTCTTCCTTTATGAGTTCCTGGGCCAGCCTGTCGAGGGCATCTCTTCTTGTCTTTAATACGTCTTCAGCCCTGTCCTGGGCCTCCTCTATCAGTTTCCTTATCTCCTGGTCCATAAGCCATGCCATGCCTTCGCTGTAACGTTTCGGCTGGGCAAGCTCACGCCCGAGAAACGGGTGCTCCTCTCCCCTTCCCAAGTTCACCGGGCCAACCTTGTCGCTCATTCCCCATTGAGCGACCATCTTTTCGGCCAGTGCGGTGGCCTCCTTCAGATCGTTCTGCGCGCCGGTGCTGATATCGTTGAAGGCAATTTTTTCCGCCACCCTGCCTCCCAGGGCCACGGCAAGCTTGTCCAGAAGATAGGTACGCGGATAATAATGCCTGTCCTCCTCCGGCAAAAGCTGGGTAACGCCCATTGCCATTCCTCTGGGCACGATGCTTACCTTATGTATGGGGTCCGCGCCTGGAAGCTCCGAGGCCACTATCGCATGGCCGGATTCATGGTAAGCCGTGATGCGCTTTTCAAGGTCGCTTATGGTCTCCTCCCGGACGGCGCCCATCAGCAGGATGTCCCTGGCCTCATCAAAATCTTTCATATACACCTGCTTTTTGCCGTGCCTGATGGCGATGAGCGCTGCTTCGTTCGCCAGGTTCTCCAGGTCCGCCCCGGTCATCCCCGGGGTGCCTCTGGCGACCTTCTCAAGATCGACATCCGGGTCCAGTTTCTTGCCTCTCACGTGGATCTCAAGAATGGCCTTCCTCTCTTTCAGCCCCGGTCTGTCTACGACTATATGCCTGTCGAAGCGGCCGGGCCTCAAAAGGGCGGGGTCAAGCACATCGGGTCTGTTTGTGGCTGCCATGATGACAACCGCCTCGTGCGGCTCGAACCCGTCCATCTCTCCCAAAAGCTGGTTTAAGGTCTGCTCCCTTTCGTCATGCCCGCCGCCCAGTCCCGCCCCCCTCGTGCGGCCGACGGCGTCTATCTCGTCTATGAATATGATGCTTGGCTGTGTGGCCTTGGCTTTTTTGAAAAGGTCCCTTACCCTTGCCGCCCCCACGCCTACGAACATTTCTATGAATTCAGAGGCGCTTATGCTGTAAAAAGGGGTGCCCGCTTCCCCCGCGACGGCGCGCGCAAGGAGCGTTTTACCCGTGCCGGGCGGGCCGACAAGGAGCAGGCCCTTTGGCACCTTCGCGCCCATTTCGCGGTATTTAAACGGGTCCTTAAGGAACTCTATGATCTCCTGGAGTTCCCTCTTGGCGTTGTCCATCCCGGCAACATCCCTGAACGTGACCTTGGAGGTCTTGCCCTCTTCAAAGAGCCTGGCCTTGCTTTCTCCAAATGAAAAAAGCCCCCCGGGCCCGCCGCTGAACTGTCTGGTGGTGCGCCTCATAAGGAGCATCCACACCCCTATTATGAGCACCCATGGAAGGATACCCAAAAGGAGGTCAAGAAGCGGTGAGGTCTTTTCCTTGGGTTTTACGTCTATCGTGACGTTCTTCGCACTCAGCTTGTCCATTAATTCCTGCCCCTGGAACGTGGGCAGGAATGTCTTGAAGGTTTTTGTCTTGACGGGTTTGCCACCCTCGGCCGGGGTGATCTGGGTTTCCTGTTTGAACTGCCCCGTGACCGTAAGCTCCTGAATGACGACCGACTGGATATTTCCCGAGTCAAGCTGGCTCAGAAATGTGCTGTAGGTAATATTGTATGTCTGCTGCTCCTGCTGGCTGGCCTTGTAATTGTAATTCTGCCAAATGTACAGCAGGAGAAATAAAAGGACGAGGGCTATCACCCATCTCCATTGGCTGAGCTTGTCTTTCTGATCCCTATCTTTAGGAGAATCGTCCATGGCCTGTTTCAGAATTTTAGTATCGAAGGGACCCCATGGCAAGGGAAATCCCTTAGACCTGTCTCAAAATCGATCCTGTAGGGGCGACCCGTCGGGTCGCCCCTACGGTCCTGGCCTCTAAAATTTCACCTTTGGCGCCTCGGACTGTCCTGCAGGGATCTGGTAATATTGCGCCGGGCCGACACCAGCTATTCCGGCATAGAACCTGCCCATGAAAGTGCGGCTGTAAGCGTTCAGGGCAAGCACGGCATCATTGTATCGGTGTCTCGCCACCGCTATCCTGTTCTCAGTCCCTTCAAGGCTGTCCTGCAGCTTAAGAAAGTTCTCGTTGGCTTTCAGTTCCGGGTACCGCTCCTGTAAAAGCAGAAGTCTCGAAAGAGGGGCTTCCATCTGGTTTGCGGCATCCATCTTGCCCTTTGGAGTGTTTGCCTGAAAGTATTTCGTCCTTGCGGCAGCGATGTCTTCGAACAGGCCCTTTTCATGCGCCGCATAGCCTTTTACAGTTTCAACGAGGTTGGGTATCAGGTCGTATCTTCTTTTCAGCTGGGTTTCAACCTGCGCCCACTGGTTCTTTACATTTTCATCCATTACTACCACCCTGTTGTAACCGGATATTACCGAGCCCGCGATAATGACCCCCGCCAAAATGATCACTCCCAGGGTTATCAGTACAGTTTTCAGACCTTTGGACATTTTTAAATGAAACCTCCTTGTGTTCCTATGTATGTTTTGTAAACAGCTTTAACATGTCTGTCATTCCGGTTTGTACATATCCCCTCTTTGGAAAGCAGGAGCCGGTCACCATCCGCCGCTTGCGCCGCCGCCTCCGAAACCTCCTCCGCCACCTCCGCCAAAGCTTCCGCCGCCCCCGAAACCTCCATCACCAAAACCGCCGCCTCCTCCCCCGCCAAGAAAGAAAAGCA
>JAKAGP010000059.1 GCA_021825785.1 Nitrospirota bacterium | reverse complement strand
ATCTATGAACAGGCCGGGGAAGCTTGGCCTGGGCACGGCATACCTGGCGGGCTTTCTCTGGGGGCTGGACAGGGGCTATGATTGTTTCATAGAGATGGATTCCGACATGTCCCACAACCCTCTTGACCTGCCCAGGTTTCTGGATGAAATAGAGAAAGGGGCCGATCTCGTTATAGGTTCAAGGTACATGAGAAACACTATCAGCGTTGTCGGTTGGGACTTTAAAAGGCTCATCCTATCCAAGTTCGGAAATTTTTATGCCTCGACGATATTGGGCATGAAACTAAGCGATATAACGAGCGGCTACCGGGCCTTCAGCCGGAGGGCCTTTGAGAATATGGAGCTTGGCAATATCCATTCGGAGGGATATGCCTTTCAGATAGAGATGGCTTATATGGCATCGCGCGCGGGCTTGAAAATAATGGAGGTCCCGATAATATTCACTGAGCGCGCAAGCGGGTCGTCAAAGATGAGCAAACGGATCGTCAGAGAGGCCATCTGGCTGCCCTGGAGACTTAAACTGAGAAAGCTGATAAATTCCTTTTCGAGATCTGCCGCAAAGGACCCCCAAAAATCTGGAAGGAGAACGGAAGGATGACCGCTGGAAGGACGAACAAAAACCTCCATGCCGTAATAATGGCGGGAGGAAAGGGGACAAGGTTTTGGCCGCTGAGCAGGGAGACCTTTCCCAAGCAGTTCCTTAAGATAATCGGCGAGAAAACCCTTCTTGAAAGCACTATCGAACGGCTGCATGGTGTGGCCCAACCGGAAAACATGATGATCATAACCACCTCCAACCAGTCGGAGCTCGTGCGCTGGCAGACAAAAGAGACGATCTCTCCGGACTGCGTAATAGTGGAGCCCGAAGGCAGGAACACGGCCCCGGCCATAGCCCTCGCCGCGTTCAGGATAAGGAAGGAAAACAAAGATGCCCTGATGCTGGTGCTGCCTTCCGACCATCATATTACGCGCCTGGCGGCATTCGAGGCCGCCATAAGCGAGGCCGTTGCGGGGGCGGCGGCAGGCAACCTGGTCACGTTCGGGATCGTCCCGGACAGGCCGGAGACCGGCTACGGGTACATAAAATCCGGAAAGACTGTCAGGAAAAACCTCTTCAGGGTTGAAAGTTTTGTCGAAAAGCCGGACGCCAGGCATGCGCGCGTTTTTTTAAAGGACAAATCCTACCTGTGGAACAGCGGCATCTTCGTTTTCAAGGCGCAGACCATGATAAATGAATTGAAAAAATATATGCCGGACCTTTACAAGGCCTTCTCAGGGATTGAAAAACAGCTGGGCACGGACCAGGAGAGCGCGGCGCTGAAAAACGTTTACTCCCGCATAAAGGCGGACTCGATAGATTATGGCGTACTGGAGAAATCAAAGAAGGTCTTCGTTGTAAGGTCGGATTTCGGATGGTCGGACGTGGGCAGCTGGAGCGCCCTTGGCGAGATAGTGAAGAAAGACCAGGCCGGCAACGTTGTGCTTGGGAATTCAGTGAACATGGACGCCGAAGGCTCAATAGTCTTCAGTTCAGGGAGGCTCATCGCATCGATAGGGCTAAGGGACATGGTGGTGGTGGACACCTCCGATGCAACGCTCATATGCCCCAGGCAACGGGTGCAGGAAGTAAAGAACCTGGTGGAGAAATTAAAGGAAACCGGCAAACAGGAATATCTCCTGCCCAAGACCGAGGAAAGGCCCTGGGGACATTTTGCGGTCCTCGAAAAGGGGCCGGGCTACCAGATCAAGCACATCTGCCTGAAACCCAAGGCCAGGTTGAGCCTGCAGATGCACAATCACAGGAGCGAGCACTGGATCGTGGTCTCAGGCATAGCCAAGGTGCAAAAAGGCGAGGAGGTATTTTACATAAACAAAAATGAGAGCACCTATATACCGACTACGGTGAAACACCGGCTTGAAAACCCGGGGATGATACCCCTCAAAATAATAGAGATCCAAAGTGGTGAGCACCTTGGCGAAGATGATATAATACGGTTCGATGACATCTACGGCCGCACAAAACAGTAGGATGGGGAAATGGGCCTGGCATATTCTGGCCCTGCTTTTTTTTGCCTGGGTCTTTGGCATAACCACCAATTTTGCCTTGAACGACCCGGACCTGTGGTGGCACCTTAAAACGGGGCAGCACACGCTGGAAACCAGATCGCTGCCCAATTCGGACCCGTTCTCATACACGTCCCCCAATCCGCTGCCGAAAAATGAAAAACAGGGACTGAAAGCCGAATGGCTTGGGCAGGTCATGTTCTACAGCGCATATATGCTTGATGGTTACGAAGGCGTCGGCTTTTTCCGCGGCCTCCTCATAGTCCTTCCCATGTTTTTCATATATGTCTGGCTCGTAAAAAAAGGCCTAAAGCCCTGGATGGCCCTTGCCTCCTCCGCCTTCGGCGCGCTGCTTACCGCCATCATGCTTTTCTACACATATGAAAGACCGCAGGGCATTTCTTTCCTGATTTCCATTATTGCCTTAATACTGCTGGAAGGGATACGGCGGAAAAACAGGGTTTCCGCGGTCCTGCTTGCTTTTTTAATGGCTTTCTGGGCAAACGTCCATGCCGGGTTCATTGTGGGTATAGTGATAATCCTGCTGTATGTGTTCGGCGAGACGGCCAAGTGGGGTTATCAGAGGCTCAGGGGCGCTGCCGTAAAACCCAATTATCTGCTGTTTTGGGGCGCGTTAGCGGCCATTCTTGCCTCCGGGCTTAACCCCAATGGCTTTACCCTGAGCTACAACTATCTGTTTGGTCTTGCGAGCAGGTTCTTTACCGACATACAGCACAGCGTGGGGCTCCGGACCGGCGGCCAATGGGTTGAGAACGTGGTCCTCGAGTTCAGGCCCCTTATCTATTTTTACAAGCAGCTGTACTACCACTGGCTCCTTTTCTACTGGGCTTTCACCGCGCTCCTGCTCATCCTTCTTGCGGTCAAGTACTGGATGAAAAAAGATATGGACCTGCCTGAGCTTTTCACGGTAATTTTCGTCTCTTTCTTTGCCAATTATTACGCCAGGGGGCTGATGTTCTCCATTGTCGTACTCTCTTTTTATTACGGTAAAAGCCTGCTGGAGCTGAAGAATTTCAAAAAGGTTACGGTCTTCTTTGCTGCTGTCCTGACCATCACGACAATATGGTGCACTGCTTATATATCCGGGCCCATGTCATGGGCACTGAAGCCGCGTATAACAAACCAGTGGATCTCGCCGTGGTACCCGGAAAGCGCCGACAGATTCCTTAAAAAAACCAATATTGCTCCGCCGATGTACAATTTTTATACATGGGGCGGTTTTCTGATATGGGATATTTACCCCAAATACAAAGTCTTTATTGACGGCCGGGCACTGAACAATAGTGTAAACAATGTGGCCGACTCTATATTAAAAAGCTATCCCGGATGGCAGGGGTACCTCGATGCCTTCCACATCAATTTCATACTTGTGCCCGTGGTCTTCAGGGAATCCGGGTATGTGGTGCCGCTTCCGGTTTCCCTTATAAACGACCCGCAATGGAAACTCGTTTTCCTGAAAAACAACCAGGCTGTATTCGTAAGAAATGCCAGCGGGAACCGGGACATCATCCAGAAATACGGGATGGATAAAAAAGATGTTTTAAAAGAGATAGTAGAGGTTGAAAATATACTTGGTTTTGCGGGCGGGAACCCCATTTTCGTTATAAACAAGGCAGATGCTTTAGAGGCTCTTGGTTACACGCAGCAGGCGCAGCAGCTTTACTCTATGTACCCTTCATGGGTCAGGGACAAAATAAGCACCCTTTTCAATTACTATCCCCGGAATGCTGCCTCCCCTTCCCCCGCGGGCGGGTAAAGCTTCTTCTCTCAGAGTTCACCCCAGCAGTTCCTGGGCAATTTCCTTTGAATGCCAGGCGATGGCCCTGAAGGAATCAAGTATATCCATATAAAGAGAAGACGCCCTTGGCAGGCATATCCCTTCCGCGATGCGCTCACCGTGGCGCAACACAAACTTCCGTGCGCTTTCAGAGAAAACAAGCTCCGCCTGTTTTACACGCCCGGCCAGCGCGAGGTCTCCGGACGAAAGAGTGCCGGATGTGCTCACGAGTATGCCCTTCAGCTCCACGAACAGATAATTGACCTCGTCCATCGCCTTGTCGCTGAAGCGGACCCCCTCCGTGCACAAGGCCCTGAGCGCTCTGTTAATATTCTCCATATATTCGCATATCCTCTCGATATGTCCCGGAACGGAGGTATACTTAAGGAATGAGGGGTCTTTCTCCCCGGTTTCCAGCAGCTTTAGAACCAGGCCGGGCTGGCGTCTGCGAACATCGCGGATGATCCGGTTCGCCTCATCCAGGAAGACAGTGCGCGAGTGGAGCGAGCTTTTCTGTTCGAACTCTACCGCATCAATGACCTTCATGAGCAGCTCGTAAATGCCGCTTACCGTCTCTTTGGGCTCCAAAATCAGCCTCCCGCCCCTTTAATATAGGATAACAGACGCGGCGGCCCCGGCAGAAAATCTTTTTTCGAATATAACTTTTTTGCTTGAATCAGCATCCCCTTCGGTGTATACTCACCTTGAAATATGAAAAAGCTGCTATGGCCATTGCCATTGATCGTCTTTTTCCTGGCCTCCGGGACCGTGTTTGCGCAGCACGGCGACGGGATAAAGAAAAGAAGGCCGCTCCCCGAAGAATACGGCACCATTATCATAAACAACTACTCTGAATACAACGGGCTGGCCGCTGTTGTATATCCACACTGGCTGCACCGGTCTATCTATACCTGCAGGCTCTGCCACGTGGATGTGGGCTTTGCCATGAAGGCGGGAGGAACTGGAATAACGGCCAGGGACAACGAGAAGGGTTTTTATTGCGGCACCTGCCACAATGGCAAGATGCTCTTCAGGGGAAAACCGGTCTTCAAGGCATGCGAGCCGTCCCGCTCCACACGCGGCTGGATTTCGGCCCAAGAGGCAGGACGCTGCGACAAATGCCACTCGGATGGCAAACAACCGGATCAGGATTACGATTTCTATTCGTTCACAGCGGGTTTCCCCAAAGAAAGATTCGGAAACGGCATCGATTGGGAAAAGGCGGAGGCCGAAGGGAAAATCCATCTGATCGATTTCATAAACGGCGTTTCCGCAAGGAGGCCGGATTTCCCCATACCCTCCGATGACGCCATAATACCAAAAATAAAAGGGATGCCGAAGGTCATATTCTCGCATAAGAAGCATATGGACTGGAGCGGCTGCGAACTTTGCCATCCTGAAATATTCAGCATAGAAAAAGGCGGAGACGAGATGTCCATGACAGATAACTTCAACGGTGAATATTGCGGTGCCTGCCACGGGAAGGTCGCCTTTCCGCTCATAGAATGCGATCGGTGCCACCAATCCACCTCCCAGTAAAAACAAAGACCCGTCCTTGCCGTCACACATCGTCCGCAGGCAGGCGGACATGGGCGGCGCTGGCGGGTTTTTTGCTCCTTTTACTTTTCTTTTCGCGCGCCTTTGCCATGATGGGCCCTCAAAACTTCAACTTCGCGGCCGACCCCCCTGCCCAGTCATACGGAAATATAATAATGAAGCCAGAGGGGGCCAAACCGGTCATCTTCTCGCACTGGGTGCACCGGCTCCGTTACACCTGCAGGGTATGCCACTTCGAACTGCAGATCAATTTCAAGGCCGGCACGACCGGGATAACAATGGAAGACAACGTGGAAGGGAAATATTGCGGGGCCTGCCACAACGGCAAGACCGCGTTCGGGATTGAAAACTGCGGACGCTGCCATAAAGGAGGAGCGGGACCCGATGAAAAGGAATTCGCAAAAAAAACAAGCGGGCTGCCCACCACGGAGCACGGCAACCGAATAGACTGGAACCTGGCAATGGAAGAAAATTATATAAAACCTGCAGATTATCTTACAGCCAAGCCGGAGAAATTCCAGTTCAACCAGGCCATCACGATCAGAGCCGCATGGGATTATGTCCCCTCGGCTGTATTCCCGCACAAGGCCCATAACCGGTGGCTTGATTGCAACAATTGCCATCCGGACATATTCGATATCAAAAACAGGACAGAGGAGCAAAACAGAATGGAGTCTTATTTCAAGGGAAAGTTCTGCGGCGTCTGCCACGGCAAGGTCGCATTTCCCCTGAAGGACTGCAGCAGATGCCATCTCGGCATGACAAACTGGAGGTAATCTTTTTTGAAAAAAATGATGCTGGCAGCCTTTTTAGCAGTTTTAATTTTGTGCGTCGCCGCTTTCGCTGCGGGGCAATCTTCCGAAGGGCAATCCTCCGGCACAGGGCATCCTTCTGATACGGGGCAACTGAACGGGGCAGGCGCGTCCGGGCAGAATGCATGGATAGAGCAATTCAACGATGTCTGCTCGGCGACAACGGCAAGCATGGCCCTTTCAAAAGGCCAGCTGAAATCCCGTATCAGCCGCACGGATGCTCTGAAACTAAGGCTGGACGGACTGGAAGAGAGCGCAAAAAAGGTATATTCAAGAAGGCTCAGGATGTGCCATGACATGTATGACTTCTCCCTCAAGGCCAAGGAAAAAGCGGACACCAAAAAATAGAACTCCGTAACTTCGGGGCCTGAAGTTGACCCGGAGGCCCCGCTTATGGATAATGATGTATACGGAGTTTTAGGGTGGGTCCGCCGCCGGCAGCCCGAAAGGCAAACCCGAAGAACAGGCCCCGGAAAAACAAAATTGAAAGGACTTCGGCAAGGGAATCCAATGAGGCGTTCTGTAATTTTTTTACTTTTTTTGCCTGTCTGCGTCCTGGCGCTGGCCGCCGGATGCTCAAAAAAACAGATCAAACCGGTCCCTGAAGGGGCCGTCTATTTCAACAAGTCAAACACTATCGTCCAGGCGCTTAGGAGCGGCTATGCCGCAAAAGATGCTGCGGCGATAAAAGCGGTCAGCACGGACAAGGGGTATAAGGAAATAGCCCCCAACCTGGGCAGGTTCGATTCCGTGAAGCTGACCTTCACAACCAGATGGGTTGACGTAAGCAACAAGGGCGTGACCGTGAACGTCGAATGGAACGGCGTTTGGACCAAGAACGGGAAAAAAGACAGTGAGCAAGGGATGGCGGTCTTCGAGCTTACCGGGCAGCCGCTTAAATTCAGTGCCGTCCTTACCGGGAGCCCCTTCATATACCCGCAATAGGCACCTTTACTTTTAAGCCTGCCGCTATGATAAAATAAACGAGGTTTCCAATTAGAGGACGGGCCATTTCCGGTTTTCTGGTCTGGCTTTGACGTCCGGCTGTGATTTGATTTAATGCCCGATTTTGATTTTGATTCAATGCAGGTTCATCTCGATTGAAAGAACCGGAAATAAACGAATCACTTATAAAAGAACACGGCCTTACGGCCAGTGAGTACGCCAAGATCCTCGAAATCCTTGGCCGGACGCCCACATTTACCGAATTGGGCATCTTCTCGGTCATGTGGAGCGAGCACTGCTCCTACAAAAGCTCCAGGCTCCATTTCAGAAATTTCCCTACTTCCGCTCCATGGGTGGTGCAGGGGCCCGGCGAAAACGCGGGTGTCATAGACATCGGCGAAGGGCTTTGCGCCGTATTCAAGATGGAGTCCCATAACCACCCCTCATTCATTGAGCCTTACCAGGGGGCGGCAACCGGAGTGGGCGGAATACTCAGAGATATATTCACCATGGGCGCAAGGCCGGTGGCCAGCCTCAATTCCCTCAGGTTCGGCCCGGTTGACGACCCTCTTCAGCGCCGCCTGCTTTCGGGCGTTGTCTCCGGCATAGCCGGTTATGGGAACTGCATCGGGGTGCCAACCGTGGGCGGAGAGGTATATTTCCACCCCTGCTACGCGGGAAACAACCTGGTAAACGTCTTTAATCTGGGCATAGTTAAAAAAGACAGGATATTCAAGGGGACCGCCTCCGGGACGGGAAACCCCGTCATATATGTAGGCTCAAAGACCGGGCGTGACGGCATACACGGGGTCACCATGGCAAGCGAGGAATTCACCGACGATGCCGAGCAGAAAAAGCCCAACGTCCAGGTCGGAGACCCTTTTACGGAAAAGCTCCTTCTTGAGGCCTGCCTTGAGGC
>JAKAGP010000058.1 GCA_021825785.1 Nitrospirota bacterium | reverse complement strand
GGAAAAACTCCATGCCGATCAGGGTGATAAAGTAAGAAAGGGCCAGCTCCTTGCCGAGCTGGAGTCTGCTGAATTAAGGGCGCGGGAGGCAGCGGCCCAGGCGGGCAAAGGCCGTGCCCAGCGAGATCTGGCACGTGCGCAGGCTGATTTGATTAAGTCCAAAGCGAACTTTGCCCTCGCTCAAAGCAACTATCAAAGAGACCTGGAAGTCTTTAAGCCCGGCTATATATCACCCGCCGCTTTTGATATGACCAAGGCCGCTCTTCGTGTGGCCGAAAGCGATGTCACCGCCAATGAAGCAACGGTGAAGGCCCTCGAAGCGGCCGTAAATCAGGCTGAATCCGAAACCCGGGCGGCAAAGGCGCTCTTTGGATATACGCGCATTATAGCTCCAATGGATGGAGTCATTACCGTGCGAAAGGCGGAGGTAGGCAATACCGTTTCGCCCGGAACGCCAATTTTTCAACTGGTAGACTACCAGATTTGGGCGGCCTCATGGATCGATGAGACAAAGATAGCGGCGCTCCGGGAAGGTCAGAAGGCCTCGATCAGATTGCGGTCGGGTCGTATCTTCAACGGCGAAGTTGCCCGGCTCAACAAAGAGGCCGACACAGTAACCCGCGAACTGGAAGTGGATGTGAAATTTGATGCGCTGCCGAATCCTCTTGTGATGGGAGAGGAGACCGAAGTTGATATTGATACCGGCCGCCAGACTGCGCCAGCTGTTCCATTATCCGCCATCGTAGAGAGAAACGGCTCAAAAGGAGTCATGGTGGTTGCCAACGGCCTGGCAAATTTCCGGCTCGTTACTTTCGGGTTGCAGGATGGCCAGCGGGCCGCTGTCCTCGAAGGCCTCAAGGAAGGGGATATGGTGATACTAAACCCTTCGGGGATCGAGCCGGGCAAAAAGGTAAAGCCTGATATGAACCCTGTAAAGGAGCATCATAGGGCAATGGGGAGTATGTGAATGGACCTGGCATTTTATGACCTTAAGCAGCACAAAGGGCGGTTCATCGCCACGGTCGTCGGCGTGGGTCTCATGTTTACAATCGTCCTGGCCATGAACGGCCTATATCGCGGCAATATATACGAAGGCCTTGCCCTTATCAAGGCTACCAATCCCGATCTCTGGGTTGTGGAAAGATATCGTGGTGGGCCTTTCAACGAGCAGTCCACGTTGCCCGAATACTATCATTACAGCGTCAAGGCGATCCCCGGAGTGGAAAAGGCCAGTCCCTTTATCTACTACACGGTGGAAAGACCGATAGCCGGCATGAGCCGGCATTTCAGCATTGTCGGGTACGATGTCTTCGGAGGGCTGGGAGGGCCGCAGAAGGTTTTTGCAGGAAGGAATATCGAACAGGCCCACTACGAAATGGTCGCTCATCCGAAATTGGGAGTGCATATAGGGGACAAGGTCCCGTTGGGCCTTCATACCTATACGGTGGTTGGTTTGACTAAAGAGGCCATTTCAACTGATGGGGAGGCGCTTGTGTATCTTTCCCTTCCCGACGCACAGGAAATTTTATATCAAAGGGATAATGAAGAGGTGCGCAATCAGCAGTCAAGGCTTCTTCGGACCCTTTCAAACCAGGGCTATTTGTCCCCGAACCAGGCTGAAAAATTACTCACCCCCCTGCGGTCCGACACACATATCATCAACGCCATCCTGGTCCGGTTGAAACCCGGAGCAGATCGCCCCGAGGTAGCCGGTATGGTTGATAAATGGCTATACCTCTCCGCCTTCAGCACAGAAGATGAGGCTCAATTGATGTTGAAAGGGAGACTCGCCATGATGGCAAAACAGCTTCTGCTCTTCAGAACGCTTCTGCTGATCATCTCCGTAGTCATAGTCTCCCTGGTTGTCTATACATTTACTATGGAAAAAATCCGCAGCATCGCGATTATGAAACTCATCGGCGCTCCCAATCGCGTAATCGTCAGGATGGTCATGGAGCAATCTCTTCTTTTGACCATCGGCGCCTTCTTATTCGGTGTGGCGCTGATCCAGAACACATACCAGATGTTCCCAAGGACCATCATGAGGGTCCCCGGCGATGACCTGCTAACCTTTGTTGTGACCCTTGCGGGGGGCATCCTTGCCGGTGTTCTGGGGCTTTGGGAGGCGCTGAAAACCGAGCCTGCCGTAGCGTTGGGGGAATGATGGAAATCCTCAGG
Organism: Nitrospirota bacterium; assembly: GCA_021825785.1. Next base: position 5,923 of record JAKAGP010000058.1, on the reverse strand, counting down.
ATTGAAGGACTGTCCAAGATCTTCGGCGCAGGCCATATGGAAGTCAGGGCGCTGGAAGACATAAATCTATCAGTCTCAGCGGGCGACTTAGTGGCCCTCCTGGGGCCGAGCGGGTCCGGAAAAACAACCCTGCTTCTTTGCATCAGCCTTATTCTGGAGCCTACAGGAGGAAAAATCTCTTTTGATGGACAAACCATATTTGAGAAGAATGGCTGGGCAGGAATAGACATGCGCCGCATTCGCCGGGAGAAAATAGGCTTTATCTTCCAATCCCATAACCTGATTCCCTTTCTTACGGCCAGACAGAATGTGCTTTTCCCTTTGAGCCTTGTCGGCCTTAAGGGAAAAGAGGCTGACAGCCGGGTGATGGAGCTTCTGAAATACATGGAAATTGCAGACAGGGCCGACCACCCGCAGGCCCTTCTCTCCGGGGGCGAGCAGCAGCGGGTCGCTATAGCGCGGGCTCTGGCCAACAAACCGAAACTCATTCTGGCCGACGAACCCACTGCTTCACTGGACACGGCAAGGGGGAAGATGGTCATGGACTTGCTGAAGAAGATCGCCAAAGAGAACCAGTCAGCGGTAATCGTGGTGACCCATGACGAGCGGATGATAGCGGGGTTTGACCGCATATATCATTTAAAGGACGGCTGCCTTGAACGAAATGCCAACGGCGGATTTTGCTGATGAATCAGGCCATGGCGGCGTGGGAATGGGATATAAAGGCGGCCTTGGCCCATATGCAGTTCGAGACCATCCACCCGTTCCTGGACAGCAACGGCCGTCGCGGGCACCTGTTGAGGCGTCTGCATCCGCACTGCAGGTCCACCGGGTGCTCATGGAGCATCCTATTGCCACCTCGGGCTGGCTGGTGGAAAAGACCGGTATCACCCCGGCGACGGTCAACAAGTCGCTTGGCCATCTGGAGCAACTCGGCATCGTGAAGGAGTTGACCTCCCGGAAACGCAATCGTCTGTTCAGCTACGCAGGCTATATCGAGATCATGAGTAGCGGCACGGAGCTGCCTGGCAGATAACCTTCCTGGCACCATACACCTCGAAGTTCTCCTTGCGGACCCGTCGGATTTCCTCCGACAGTAAACGGTCCCGCGGTACCCGGGTCGGTTCAGTTAGATATTTAGGCCCACTGACAGTTACGAAAAATACATGGCTCAGCTACCAAAATGTATATAAAGCCGCCAGCCATGACCTTTATGTCACAGGATTCCCATCCATCGGAGGATCGTGACAAAAGAAGGATAACTGACTTATCATTGAAATGAGAAGGAGCATGATGGGATACTCGTGTCAGTCGGACATGAAGTGTGGGCAAGTCAGTATGTAGCTGAGTAATATTACTCAATCATTGAGTAATATTGACATAATGTCTCTGTGAGTGCTAAGCTTCCTCCATGGCTTATGAACGATTTCTTGTGAAGGTACTCACATCAGCTCTAAAAAAAAGACTGCCGGTTTTTCAGGTACTTATTGGCCCGCGGCAGGTTGGCAAGACGACCATCTCCCGGCAGGTGTTGAACAAACTTTCCTATCCTTCTGTCTATGCGTCCGCTGACAGCCCTCTGCCACCCGGTCACGAATGGATCGAGACTCAATGGCGTCTGGCAGATGTTGAATTACAGCGAACCGGGAAGCCGGTGGTCCTTGTCCTCGACGAAATTCAGAAGGTAAGGGGGTGGAGCGAAAGCCTGAAACTGTTTTGGGACCGCGCACAGCATCAGGGACAGGATATACGCCTGTTGGTTCTTGGATCCTCAGCTCTGTTGCTTCAGGAGGGGCTGCACGAAAGTCTGGCAGGACGTTTCTTACTCACTCGTTGTCCTCATTGGTCATTTAAAGAATGTCAGTTTGCTTTTGGCTGGGATCTGAATACCTGGCTCTACTTTGGAGGATATCCAGGGGCTGCAATCTTTGCTCAGGATGAACAGCAGTGGAAGAGCTATGTCAGAGATTCCCTAATAGAGACAGTTCTTGCCCGGGATGTGCTGCAGATGCAGAAGATCACCAAATCGGCGCTCCTTCGACATCTCTTTGCTCTTGCTGCAACCTTCCCGGCCCAGATATTTTCCTACAACAAGATGCTTGGGCAGCTTCAGGATGCCGGTAATACTACGACGCTTGCCCACTACCTTAAACTCCTTGAGTCGGCCTTCCTCGTCAGCGGGCTGGAGCTCTTCTCCCAGGGGCATGCAAGAAAGCGCGGGAGTAGCCCAAAGCTGATTCTTTGGAACAATGCCCTGATTAATGCGCTGTCCTCAAAAACATTCAGGGAGGTGATAGCTGAACCATCCTGGTGGGGGAGACTTGTAGAGAATGCCGTTGGTGCCCATTTCTGCAATGGATTTTCCGGAACAAACCATCAGCTCACCTACTGGCGGGAGGGAGACAAAGAGGTGGACTTTGTGGTGACTGGCGGTTCGTCAACTTGGGCTATAGAGGTCAAAAGCGGCAGAAGCTCAAAGGTGTCAGGCATGGAGAAGTTTCGCTTAAAATATCCCAAGGCGAAATTATTGGTTGTGGGCGGTGTCGGGATTCCCCTTGAAAAGTTTTTCTCGGAGACTCCGTACTCATGGCTGAAAGACTGATCAGGCAGCGGAGTACACCCTCCGTATCGGGGGAATATATTTTCGGGCTCTTAATAAAACGCTTCCCGACGTTTTCGAAGTAAGGATGTAACAGGTGACATTGGAAGGTCATCGAGAGGAGATTGATATATCTTTTGACGGTATTCACGGATAACGAAACATCCCTCGCCACCTCGCTGATCGATAATATCTGGGCAGTTCGCGAACAAAGCAGTCTTTGGGTTAAAAAGAAAGTCTCTACATTAGCAACCTGACCCACATCCGCTATGTCTCTTTCTATATGTTTATTTCTGTAATCCTTTAGCCAGGCTATTTTGTCGGCCGCTTCCTTTCTTTGCCATACCGGCGGATATCCTCCCCATCTTTGATGTTCATCCCACGGTGCGCGAGGAGCGAGGCGTGCCTTTTTCAATGTCGGAGGATGCCGTAAGTTCTCTGTTCCAGGAAGCGAACGGTGCGGATTATCCAACTATCCTGGACTTGGCTCGGGAGGCAGGAAAAGGAGGCTTTATGGAATTGTCGGTCCGGGGGTCTCCTGGACAGAGATATGGGGAGCCAACTGACATGCTAAACAGGAATAGAGGAAGTAAGGTCAGACCTTGAGCATGACGGAGATGAGGTTCCTTTGAGCGAGCATCTTGTTGGGGATACCCTGGTCATCAGCTGCGATTTCAGTGAATACTGATTCAATGATTATGAGATTCGACGAGGAGATTAGATATCAGCACGAACGGCAAGGTCCGGCGGCTGGATAACATGTTAATCGAGCGGTTGTTGAAGAGTGTGAAGTATGAGGATTTGTATTTAAAGGGATACGATTTGATTGGTGCGGTCCGTCAGGGCCATAAGACTGCTTTGATTATTACAACTCACAGCGGCAGCATCAGAGCCTTGACCTGAGGACCCCAGATGATGTTTACTGGAATACGCCACCCTATGAGGCATACTGGAATCTGCCACTGGCAGGTTATCCTGTAAGGCTGGCGGCATGATGGATGGTGGTTTCCACCTTAAATCAGCAGTCAAACTGTCCAAACAATGGGGTCCACCTCTGTCGTTGGCCTGCTCATCGGTAAGTCTCTGAAGACCGAAGTCGTCTATATCGAGGGCATTTTGATCCATACGGCTGAACCTCCGCTTAATAGACAAGGTGGAAGATTAAAGGGAGTTACTAGATATTTGCAGGTAAGAGATGAAAGACTCGGCCCTAGGGAGTCGATACTCTTGAGAGAACTACATCAAGAAGTTGCAGCAAACCATCATGCCAAGTAGGATATTTTGCTCAACTCAGCTCTCCATTTTCTCCTTCTGAATAACATGGAGCAGAGATCTGGCACGGGTAGCCCCGACGTATAGGTTTGCAGGTTTACAGGCCGGTAAGTGGCCGTCTATGCCGCAAAGGATGACAACATCAGCCTCCAGCCCTTTGAACGACTGGATTGTGCAGACGCGGATCTTGCCATGAACTCCTGAAACGGCATTTAGGCTGAGAAAGTTGCTGTTAGATTCTATGAAGTCCCTTATTCCAAGTCGCTCGTTGTCATAGCGGTAAGGGCTGAGTATAACGATATCGTCAGGTGGGATCTTCTGCTTCCTCGTCAATTCATCGAGCAGGCCCTTCAGAATAGCAGGAATATCTGTAGTCTTAGAGTATCTATGTATCTCCGGGGTTGGCCCTTCGGTCACCCCATACTCAGTGGTTGTAGTCAGCCCTCCAAGCCTTGCTGCGAATTGGCCAATCTGCCTCGTATTTCTGACGTTTTGATCTAGTATTACAGGATCCGACTCAAAAGGGGGAGACCATCCGCCCTGTTCATTGTAAAGGTTCTGGCAGCGGTCGTAGAAAAGGTAGTAGGAGAAGTTCGGTTCCCCGAGGGCTTCCAGAGCAATCCACCAGGCGTCTTTGAAATCAAGCGCCTCATCTACAATGATCGTGTCGTATTTGGGAGATACTGAGTCTGATACTTTCAGGAGCAGCTCGGCAGCTCCTGTTTCAAAGAAAAGGCTCTTGGAGTTCTCATCGGCAGGCACGTCATAGTGAACCGCATGCCTATCACAAAGCTGTTTGACAAGCTCATGGAAGTTAATGACATATATGGATGAAGTCTTCTCAAATTCGGTGCGGATATGTTCTGCCAGTTTTTTGTTGAAGCAGGTGAAGAGTATTCTCTTGCCTTCCTGGAGGTGCTCATGGGCAAGCCTGACAGCCAGAAGTGTCTTCCCTGAGCCGGCACAGCCTTCAACGAGAAGCCGCTTTTGTCTTCTCAGGGCCCTCAGGGCATTGACCTGCCCCTGTGTCATCTTGAAAAGCCGGTCTCTGATTGTGCCTAGTGTGGCTCCGAGCGGCTGAAGGAGGTTTACGTCCGGGGCGAGCGCATGTACTAAGGTGCTGATATTGCTGGCCGACCACTTTGAGCTGTCCGGATGGGTCTCACGAAGGATGCTACGCAGCTGTCTCTCTGGATTATCAAGGTGCCTGGCGTACAAAATGAAGCCTGCATGAGGCACTTCTGGAGGAAGAGGGGCAGTCCACGTTATGTCAGGGAACCAGACGATATGGGTCAGGGCGGTTGCATCAAGAATATCGGCTCCAAGGGAAGTCTTCCGCAGTTTCTTTTCCAGTGCGAAGCGATTTCGGCGGGCCTGGGAGAAGGGGGACTGCTTCATTTCTGACATCGACCCGTCAAAGGCATTTTCGTACAGCCATTTGCCGTTTTCTACTCTTACGCCGCCTCCCTTGATCTCAACAACCAGGATGCCCAGGTCAGGATGAAAGATCACGAGGTCGGTTTCTCCTACCTTTTCTCCCTCACGATCATCGATGTATCTCCATTCCAGGCCATGGAATATCCGCCATTTATCGTCCAGTATCTCGAGTGCCCTGAGCACATTTCTTTCGGCGTGATAACCGGAAGACTCATCCTCTTCGACGGCATCTGCATCAATATCCGGATAGAATATAGCCATACACACGATATCTTACTCGATTACGCCAAATTTGCACAGAAAATGGACAATCCTAAGACCTCGGACATGCCTTGGGGGAGGTTTAGGCTTAGGATTAGATATGAGCCTATCACGGCCGGGTAAACAGAGCGGCGCTGAAATGTACAAGTATTTGTTAAATAGGTGTATTTTAGTTTTCCTGGATGACAGACTTCTGTTATACTCAACATCGGAAGGGGTCAGATTGGGACAGAAGAACGTTTACGAACGCTTTATCTGGTTTGACGATCACGTAAAGCGCAGGAAATACCCGAATGCCACGAAACTGGCGGCAGAGTTCGAGGTATCTGTCAAGACAGCCCAGCGGGACATAGA
>JAKAGP010000057.1 GCA_021825785.1 Nitrospirota bacterium | reverse complement strand
CGATCTCACATGCTCCACTATGAGCCCGTACATGGCGTCCCGTTGCTTTTCCATCGCGAATTTCCCTGCGGTTTCCAACCCTTTTTTCCCAAAACCCTCGCGCAGCAGTTTTTCATCACACAGTATCCTGATCGCCCGGGCAAGCGCTGCCGGGTCTCCGGGCGGCACAAGCAATCCGTTCACACCTTCATCGACTATCTCGGGCACCCCGCCCACGTTGCTTGCCACAACCGGCAACCCCCTCGCCATCGCCTCATAAAGCACCTTTGGTATCCCCTCCGTCCGCGAAGGCAGAACAAAAGCGTCGGCGTTGTCATAGGCAGCCAGAAGGTCCTTCCCCGGCTGGACAAAACCGGCAAACTCAAGATACCCGCCCAAGCCCGCCTGGGCCACCATCCTCTGCAGCCGCTCTCTTTCTTTTCCATCCCCGATAAGACGAAACACGAACCTGTGGAAACCCGAGCTAACAAGGAGCTCCGCCGCGCGGACCAGATCGTCAAGCCCTTTTTCCGGCGTAAGCCTGCCAACGGCTACAAAATTTACTCTTGCAGGCTCCCTGGCAACATTTTTCTTCTTTATGTCCTGAGCGGTAATGATCGACGGATAGATCTTGTGGACGGACCGGCCGCTTTTTTGAAATACATCCTTAAGTTCATCTCCAACGACAAATACCACGGCGTCCCTGGCCGTGCTCAAGGAGAACCTTTGGATCAGCCTGGAGGCCGCCACCAAAATTTTGCCCTTGATACTGGTACAGCCGTGGCTTCTGACCTCCTCTACAAGATTGCTCCTGTAATAAAAAAAGGCCTTTTTGCCGTTTTTCTTAAGGAACCTGCCGGACAGGTCCGCCAGTACATGGCCTCCCATGATCCATGCCACGTCAAAACCCGCCATCTCGCGCCGGAGGCGGTTCCTTGTCCCCATCCACATGAACGGCAGCTTCAGGTACATCTCAAACGTGGTCCTGTAAAAGGGGATGGGAACTATTCTTACTTTGCCGTCTTGAACAGTTATGCCGAGACGGCCTCTTTCAGACCTGCTATGCTTCAGTGGGGCAAACAGGAACAACGAATCCACTTTCTCCCTGAAGGAGAGCACGAAATTTATAAAAGGGGCGTTGGTGCTGTAATTTACGCCGTCAAACCAGAACGGCTGGTCAAGGACCACCGCCATCTTAAGTCCGGCCCCCCCGCAGCCTGCTCCGGATGCAAACAAATTTCCGCAACAGGCCCGAGGGTTTGTTTTATTTATATCCAGGTTCTCCGCCGTTTCCATTTTCCCGACTTTTTCACTGGTTCTTACAGGCCGCGCCGCTATGCGCTTTGAAGCATTTCGTACGGACGGCCTCCGCCCCCTTCCACCTTGGCGATCTTTTGAAAGGCGAGGGCCAGCCCCACGAAATACCACAGGTGATTATCGTTTAGGGTGGGGGCAAACTGACTGGCGAACAAAAAGGTTATAAACATTATCTGGAAGGCCCGGGCCAGCAGTATGCCCTCCTCATCGCACATGAGCCTTTCAACAGAAAAAAGCCTCTTAAGCAATACTGCGCAGAGCGCGAGAAAACAGGTCAGCCCTGCTATCCCGTATTCCATGAGGATGTTCATTATCAGGTTATGCCCGGTATGCTCTGTGGCCAGGCCCAGACGCTTCGTTATCTCGTATTCCTGGCTTCCGGGACCGGCGCCCAAAAGGGGATACCTCTTGAACGTCTCCCAGGAGGCGATCAGTATGTCGTACCTCAGCTCCTTTTGGTAATGCCCCGTCGTAATGTCCTCAAACCTGTTGTCAAATTCGGCATTGTTTATCACCAGACATCCCCCGATAATGGCAAAAACAATAAAAAGGGCGGCCATTTTTCTACTTCTGTACCTGAGCGCCATAAGGAGGGCGGAGAGGGCCAGAGTCAATATCCCGGACCTGGAAAAAGTCACGAAAATCATGGCACAGCTAAGGACGAACCCAATGAGATAAATCAACCGGCGGCGTCCCCTGGATGTCCTCACAAAAAATGCCAGAAAAGGCAGGCCCACCAGCATTGCCCTGGCCACAATGTTCGGGAACTGTATCAGCGTCAAATTCAGGAGAGGGAATTTATCGGCCCAGAAATTTATGGGCGCTCCCTGGAAATATATGGGAACTCCCCGGAAATTGGTTTGGTACATTCTAAGTATGTATGGCTGCCTGTAGTAAAAGATAAGAAAACACGCAAGGATCATGAGCGCCGCCTGCATGACGAAATAAAAATTAAAGCAGGTATGGAGGTCCCTTCTGGTAGAGATTATCCTGAATACGATATAGGCCAGCAGTCCTTTGAGTAATATGCTCTGCAGGGCCAGCAGCCCATTTTTGAGCGCAAGCGGGCTGTGGGCCATTGAGATCACTCCGGCGTACATGAAAGCAACATAAACCACCCCCAAGATCCTATTGCCGGACGGTGCCTCCCTTTTCTCGAAGGCCCCCTTCACGAAAAACCAGAACAGGATGAGCAGAGATAGAAGCTTTGGCGGTGACCCTATGAACGGGATGGCAAAGGAATCAAACAGATAGAAAAGAGGATAGAGAAACACGCCGTACCTGAGGTCCCGCAGCACGAGAAGGCAAAGAAAGACTGGCAGGATCACCAGCAAAAAGCGGGGCCCGGAAGCCATCATGCCGAAAACCGCCGCAAGGGCAAGGGCGCCCGCGCCAGCCATCGTCCGGTCAATCCGGTTTAAACGCGCGTTTATCCGAAAACCGTTTGTGCTCATTTGGCTATTGGTCCACTGGTTATGTGTCCGGAAGGAAATTCCACTTCCACATGGATACAGAAAAGAAAAAGATTTGAGGGCGGCAGAATTTTTTTAATCTCTGAATTGTTTTTTATTTTTTTATTTTCAAACTGAAGGGCGGCTATTTTAATTCAGCCTGAACCGCTCCGGAAAGTACGCGGCCATGGCATGGCGCATCGACTGCCTTAATTTTTCAGGATTGTGCATCGAGTAATAAAGGAGATGGCTCAGTATCTGCCTTAAGTAGGAATATGGGCTTTTCCGGTACTTGTCATGTACGATCCTCAGTGTTTTCAGATAGAGGGCCTCCAGCTTCTCCTCCGTATCGAGATCGTTCACGATGGTTTTCACAAGCGTCCTGCCGCAGGCGTCCCACTTGTCCTTCTTCCCGGGTATCCACTGTATGCCTCCCTGGCCGTTCTCCACCATAGCGTGCAGCTCCGTGCCGGGATAGACGTCAAGCAGGTTGATATTGACCCCGTCCAGGCTTGAACTGCGAATAAAATCGATGGTCTCCCCGGCGGTATCGCTGTTTTCGTATGGCAAGCCGAAAATAAAGCTCCCCACAACTTCCCGAATGCCCGCGGCCTTTGCCATTGCGATGGCCGCCGAGAGTTTCTGCCTGGTCGCCCGCTTGCCAAGGTGCTGCAATACGGTATCGGAAGCAGATTCCATCCCGAAATATACGTAGACGCATCCCGCGTCCCTGGCGGCCCGGGTACGCTCAAGATCGATATTGTTCACATTGGTCTCATAGCCCCACTTGACCATATTGTGCAGGCCCCGCTCCTTATAGCCGGAGCAGAACTCCAGGAACCACTCTTTCCGTATACCAAATATCGAATCTTCAAAGTAGATCCGGCTGATCCCGTATCTGTCATGAAGGTACTGCACCTCGTCCAGCACGCTGCTGACCGGACGGGCGCGGTGTTTCCTGGACAATACAGGCTGGCAGAACTGGCAGCCATAGGGACAGCCGCGGGAAGCGAAAACCGGCAGCAGCAGATGGTGTTTCCCTGTGAACCGGTCATAATAGCGGTCGTAAAGATCCAGGTCGTAGTATTTCCCCCAATCAGGGGTAGGAATTGTGTCAATGTCCCGAATGAGCTCCTCATTCCCGTTGTCCGCTATTTCACCGCCATCTGAATAAACAACTCCGTTTACACCCCGGAAAGGATGCCTGGAGGCTAACAGGTTCTCTATGACATTATTGAAAACCTGCTCTCCTTCACTTCTGATCACCGCATCCGCCGCCTTTTCACGTGCAACATCATGGGGAAGCGCCGTCGCGTGGGCCCCTCCGTAAATCACAAGGGTTTTTGGTGAGGCCGCCTTGATGGCCTCCGCCACCTCCAGAGAAAAAGGATAGTTGTAGGTCTTGGCCGTAATGCCGCATAGAGTTGCCCCGGTCTCCCTTATGCGGCTTGCTACATCCTTAATGCCGTACCGCTGCGGCAGCATCTCGATGATCTCCACATCTATATCATTCCCAAAACACTTCCCGGCATAGGCGGCAAGAAAAGCCAGCCCGGCAAAAGGCGTCTGCTCTGACATCCGTTTCCTGCGCCTTATGTCTTCCGGATTTACAAGCACTATTTTCATCGGTTTCTTCATGATTCCCCCCGTATCTTGCCGTTACGGTGCATTTTTTGTGCATTTTCAAGTTTTTCCATTTTCTTTTTCATTTTCGTTCCATTGAAAAACCTCTGGCGGAAATTCACCATTTGCTGAACCGGCATTGGGCAAAACGCCCCGGAAATCTTCAGCCTGTACCGCCACCGGCCATCGCGGACGCTTATGCCCATGCGCGGTATGGAGTAGCGGTCCTCCATGAGGCCCGGGGGCAGCGCAAGCGCCGCAGCCATCGCATAACCCGCTTCCGGAACCATCCCCATGACCTCCTTTGTGAAGTCCCCCGAAGGATAGGCAAACGAAAGCACCTGCGCCCCCAAACGCTGCTCTATCATCACCCTGGACTCCACCAACTCCCGCATGGCCTCAGCCGCGGGAATTTCAGAAAGCCTTGAATGGCTGAGCGTGTGGGAACCCACGCGCATGCCGGCCCTGGCCATTTCGCGCAGGTTGCCCCAGCTCATGGCCTCACCTTGTCCCGGCCTTTTGTGCCAGGGGATTATCCTGTGTTCGATGAATTCTGCTGTCACGAAGAACGTTGCGGTAAAGCCCAATTCCAGAAGGATGGGGAAAGCCTCCGTATAATTGTCCAGATAGCCGTCATCAAAGGTCAGCGGTATGGTCCTTCTGTCTTTTCCATTTTCTTTGTAAAAACCCTCCTCTAGGGAAACGCACCTGTATCCTTTATTGGCTATGTGCTGCATCTGCCACCGGAACGACCGGACTGCCACCGACAGCGGCAGTTCGCCGTTATTGCGCACACTATGGTAATTCAGCACCGTCAATGGCATAATCTCATGCCCGCTTCATGCATTGCGGCTCTCAGCTGTCTCTCAATGGAATAACGCCCGGCGGACCGGAATGCCCCCTCCGAGAGCCGGACAAGCTCTCCTGGCGAGTCAATGAGTCTCTCTAAAGCCAGAGATAAAGCCTGGGCGGTGAGCGCCGGAAGAAGTATTCCGTTTTCCCCATCATTTACCATATCAGGGACCCCGCCAACCCCGGACGCGATCACGGGCAAGCCAAAGGAAAATGCCTCCGGGACCACTTTAGGCGTCCCCTCGCTCCGGGACAGCAAAAGGAACACATCCGCCCCGGCATAAAGATCGAACAGCCGCCCGCCGTAGGGAACAAAACCCCGGAAACTCACCACCGCCGCAACGCCCGCGTTTACGGCCAATGCGCGCAGTCTTCCCTCATCCGGCCCCGTCCCAGCGATATCCAGATGTATGGAGTTTTTTTGCCCACGTTCGCTAAGAAGCCTTATGGCCTCGATGGCGATATCGTATCCCTTATACTCCGCCAGATAACCGGCCATGAGCAGCCGGATGGCCGCCTTCCCGGCACGGGATTTACCCTTTTGACGTTGCGCGATCTGTGCCTCGCTCACCGCGGAGGCGTAATAGAGTATTGGATCCGCGGAGCGGTACCGTTCGAACAGCGCCCTGCCGGTCACCACACCCGCGCAATGCCTGAGCATCCGGTTGATGGAAAAGCGCAGGACCCGGCACCAAAGCACCGCAAGCACCTTCCTGCCCCCCGCCCGGTTCCGGTCAAGTAATTCGAAAAAGTCGTCGCCCCTCAGGTAGAGGATGCATTTCTTTCGCAATGCCCTGGCGAGAAGATAGGCCACATGACCAAGAGGATCAGGATCTATGATAACGACGGCATCCCACCGCCCCGATTCGCGGCCAAATAACAAAAACATCTGGAAGACGATCCTCATAAACTTCCGGGCGTAAAGATCAAGCCCGGATGTCCAGCCGCTAAGTGGATGCACCACCATCCCGGCAAGCTCCACGCTGTGTCCTTCGCAGCCCGCTTCCAGGACGGGCCCTTCCATGACAGGACACAGCAGCTCGATATCCAGAAACTGAGGAGCATGGCGCAGCATATTGAAAATAGAGGCCCGGCAAAAGTACTGCTCCCCGTATTTCGTCAATGGCATCCCGGCAAAGACCATTCCTATTCTTGGTTTTTTCCCCATTTTTTGTTCCTTATTTCCGCGCCACCAGGTAAGTTGTGGGCGACAGGACGTCCATCACACTGGATTCCCTGATGAGGTCCAGCCCCCGGCTTGCGCAACGCCGGAAGAGGCCCTGGCGGCCGGCCACGGGCCTTCCCATGAGCCCGGATATGAGCCCTTCCATGAGATTTTCATAAAGTACTGCGTTAGAGAGCATCTGTCTAAAAAAAGGGGCGACTTCCCTTTTCCATCCGCGATGATCGTGATACCGTATATCATCCAGAAAACAGGATTCATATCCTTTTCGCGGCCGGAAAACCCTGACATAGGATCTCCTCAGGGGTGACGGCAGCCAATGAGGGAACCAGAGGTTCACATGCCCTTCGAAAGGCCACAGGGCGTTAGGGACGCGGGCAAAAAAGAGCCCTCCCTCTTTCAATACCCTAGCCACCTCTTTCATCGTGGCCTGCACATCGGCGACGTGCTCCAGGACTTCGTTCATGATAACCATGTCAAGAAAACCGTCCTCAAAAGGCAGTCCCGAGGCGTCACAGTGGATAAAAATATTTTCAGGGAGCCCTTCCAGGCGGGCACGCAGCTTAGAGATCCTGATATTGTCCTCCTTGATGTCCGCGCCCGCTGCCATGCACCCCCTCAGATTAAGGGCCACTACCAGCCCCCCCTCTCCCGAACCCGCATCCAGCACCCTTTTGGAGACTATATTTTCATACATACAAATCCGCCGGATAAGCCTGTCCTGGAACTCCTGCATCCGGAGCTTGTAATCAATGAATTTATTGAATTTCTCCGCAGACATGCAATCCCCATTGTTTTTCCATTTCTCCAGAAGAATCCCCAGCATTTCTTCCCTGATGAATGTCTGCTCATCCATGACCTTCAATCGCTTGTTTTCGTACCGGAGTCGATGTTCATGTGGATGTAGCTGGACAAAATGCCCCAAGCCGATCGGACCCTGAGCTTCACCGTCCCGGTCCTCAAAGATTCCTTCATAAAGGAGCGGCCTTTTTCCCGGTTCGATCTCAGCAGCTCTATCCGTCCCTGCCTGAAATTATTGTAGGCCATCAGCTTTCTGTTATTTTTTAAAACATCTTCCCTGGAAAGGTTTAATTCTTTTCTTTGTTCCGGACCGAGGTTATCAAATACGGACAAGCGATAGCCGTTCATTTTCCGGACTACATCGGTGTCCCATTGCATTGAGGTGACCTGCGAATCATGTGTCCTCCAACAGCCCAATATCCAATTGCCGAAGCAAAATCTCCCCTTCCCGGCAAGGGTAAGCCATGTGGGATAATCCACACATGGCACACCTGCCACTTGCTGGAACCCGCCAACGGCCAGAAGAGCGTCTTTTCTGACCATTACCGAAACCGCAGGAATAATATTGGATTTGATTAGGTAATTAAACGGATTACCGTTCAGGTCCGGCGCTTTCCGGCCGCAGGCGGGTTTGATGCCGATAGGCTTTCCGTTCTTATCGGTCATGCGGACAGATCCCCAGGACAAAATACATCCGGAACCAAAAAGCGGCAATTGTGCTTCTAATTTATTATCCGGCCAGAAATCGTCTCCTTCCAGGATCGCTATGAACTTGCCCTTCGCCATCCCGACCGCCCGGTTATAAGTTCCCGCAAGCCTGAATATGCCCCTGTTCTCCTGGTAAACATATTTTATCCTGCTGTCTTTAAAGGCCTTGATCAGAGCGGCCGTATTGTCCGTTGAACCGT
>JAKAGP010000056.1 GCA_021825785.1 Nitrospirota bacterium | reverse complement strand
ACCCCAGGGCAAGCTGCAGGGTATCAAAATTAAAAACCAAGGCCCAGGACTCTCCCACCCTAACCCCTCTCCCACTGGGAGTAAACACCAGTCGTCTATGAGACACTACAGTAGCAAGCTACAGGGAATTGCAAGGTAAAACCTTGCGTGAATGGCAACACAATGCGGAAGCCGCCAAACCCGGCGGCGGAAAAAACAGGAAGGCCCTCCTGCGCCTTTTTTCTTTGGCGCGGGAGGGCCTTCCCCACTTGGTATGTTTTTCTTTCCTGCCTAGTAGGAGAAGTGGTCGCTTCTGTTCATGGACCAGCACTTCTCACTGTGCTCGGTGCAGAGGGGCTTGTCTTTGCCGTAGCTGACGGTAGAAAGCTGGCTTGCCGGCACCCCAAGGGCCATGAGGTAATTCTTGGCCGCATTAGCCCTCTTGTCGCCAAGGGCCAGGTTGTACTCCTCTGTTCCGCGCTCATCGCAGCGGCCCTCGATCATCACCTTTGCATTGGAGTTTTTCAGAAGGAGGTCCGAAAGCTTATGGAGCTTGTCTTTTGCGTCCGCGTTCAGGCTGTACTTGTCAAAGGCGAAATGTATATCGCCGATCTTCTTCTCCGCTGCCACAACGGCGGCTTGCTGCTTGGCCTCGTTCGTTTTGCCGGTAACATTTTCCGTGCTGGCGGGATTCAGTTTTTTCTCCGCCGGGGCCTTTTGCACGGCCTTCTGGGGAGCTGCCGCCTGTGCTGCCTGTTCAGGGCTCTGCTTCACGGCGTGCGAGCATCCTGCCGCAATAAACCCTAATGCCGCCAATATCAAAATCGCCTTTTTCATTTCGTCTCCTTTTTGTTGTTTAAACTTTTTCTTTTTCCGTTTTTATCGATTTTAAGCAAAAATTTAAAAAGGTAAGAATACATACCTCCCCGGCAAAGAAGATCAGACCCCTGGCGGAGAATGTGTCAGATATATGGACATGAGGTCACGGCGGGTATTAACTTCCCGGCAAAGGCACTGGCTTACTTTTCCGTGGGAAAAGGATTGCCATTCGGAGGCCGCTCTTACAGCCGAAGGGCCGCCTTCAGGCACCGGCGCGATCAACGGCTCTTCTTTCTTGTTGGCCCGCTGCTTGTTGCAAAGCACCATTAAACCGGGGCTCTTTTTCCCGGTTATGTGCCTCTTGCAAACCAGCTCGCAGAAATATATATTAGGGCCGCTTTTCTCAAGCCGTCCGGAGGACGTGACCGCCGCCCATGCAAATACCGGGGACACGGCATAAGCCGTCCACAGTGCCAAAAATATTAAAATAAGCCTTTTATTAAGGCCAGGTCTTTTGCCGGAGTGCAAAATCATTTTTTTAAATAAGTCCTTAAACATACAAAAAAGACTGTCAGGAAAGTAAAACAGATTGGATTAATCCCTGTCAAGAGGTCAAAAAAACGCAAAAAGCGGGTCTCCATTAACCGGCCTGAATTTTATCCTTAAAATACATACGGCCGCTTTTTTTAGTCATTAATGTAAATATTCTTAGTTCGGGGGCCCGTACTCGAATATGTCCATTTGCTCTCCAAGGTTGGGCAGGCCGGCCAGCTTCCATGCGGTTGCAGGATCGATGAAATCCTCGGTTATGCAGTCTTTTGGCTTGTGCACGTTTTTGCACACTGCGCGGATGATCGGGAAGAACTTGTAGCGGCTGTAATACTCGCGCATGAACTTGAGGGCGTCCAGCATTCCGGGGGCAAGCTCCTTTATGCCTGCCTTTCCGGCCAGGACGCGGGCGACTTTCTCATCCCAGTCCTCGTAATTCACCAGAAATCCGTCTGCGTCCACGCTAACCTTCTTACCGTCTACATCCAGCTCTGGCATTTTTTCTTCCTCCTAACTGCCCATTGTATCACCTTTTGCCCAAAGTGATAACTTGCGCTGCGGGCAGTCTGCGGTTTCTTTTTGGCACGGATGAATTCAGGGCAGACATGGGTGAACGGGTGGACATTATTTGCGTTTGGTGGTAACAGTTTGTTAAAGACAATAATTTCCGGCAAAGACGGACAAAAAAATAAAGAAAAAGATCCCCCTTTCCCTCTGACAAAAAACAGAAAAATGCCCAAAAAGGAAAAATATAAAAAGCCCGGGACCGGCCCGCTTTTACGGGGCGCTCATTTACTGAGCCCCTTTTCACTGAAAATGTATGTTTGGCTCAAAGATGTCCGTGGATGGCTGAGGGAGCTTTTCAGTTTCATCTTCCGCGTTGTCTCCGGGTTCAAGCGGAACCAGGGCCTTCTTCTTGGGGGCGCCCTTGCCTACTACACCCTGCTTTCCATTGTGCCCATGTCTATCCTGGCCCTGATAGGGCTTTCGCACATTGTGGGGGAACAGCAGCTGTACCGTACGCTCTCCACATTTTTAGACATGCTCATCCCCGGATACGCAGCAACGCTGACTGCCGAGGTGCGCATATTTGTGGCCCACGGAAAGGTTATGAGCCTGGTAGGGCTCCTGATAATGGTTTTTTTCAGCTCCGTGGCTTTCACGGTACTTGAAAACGCCATGTCCGTGATCTTTTTCCACCGGGTGAGAACGAAACGGCGCCACTTCATGGTCTCTGCGATCATCCCGTACGTATAC
The DNA here is from genome assembly GCA_021825785.1 of Nitrospirota bacterium. The sequence continues at coordinate 5,550 of JAKAGP010000056.1, read as the reverse complement.
ATCTTTTTCCTTGGTCTGGGGGTCTCTGTCGTCTCTTTCATAGCGGGGGCGGTGCAGGCCCTCCAGAGCAGGCACCCGGTGTTCCTTGGGTGGAGCCTCCAGTCAGGCAGCGCATACGCGGTGGCGCTTTATGCCCTTGGCGTCATAGGGGAGATATTCATGCTGACCTCCGTCTACCTGGTCATGCCCGTAGGCAGGATGACATTTCGCCACGCCATCGTTGGGGGAATAACCGCAACTGTCCTCTGGGAGGCGACCCGCCGCCTTCTCGTCTGGTATTATTCAACCCTCTCCATGGTCAACCTGATATACGGCTCATTCGCAACGGCGGTGGTTGCCCTGCTTGGCATAGAGGCGGCCTCACTGATACTTCTGCTGGGGGCGCAGGTGATAGCCGAGCTTGAAAGAAAGAGACACGGCCATCCGGAGGGCCGAGTCTCGGGTTTCGAGACGTAAGACAGAGAAACGAAAAAAACTAAGGCAGAAAAGCAAAAAAGCCAGGGAAACATACAAGGAGCGAATGCGTCCGCCCCACACCAAAAAATCCCTTGATGACCCAAACAAAAAAAAAAAACCTAGAGCATCTTCTCCAGGAGCCCTTCCAGCTGCTCCAGGCTGTAATACTCTATATGGAGCGAGCCGCCTTTCTTGCCCTTGTGCTTCACCCGCACCTTGGTGCCTAAAGATCTTGAAAGCCGGTCTTCCAGGTCCAGAACGTTAGGGTCCGCCAGGCCCGTCTTTTTGCGGCCCTTTTTTGAGTCAGAGACGGGGTTTTTGGCCTTTATAAGTCTTTCCAGTTCCCGCACGGAAAGCCCTTCGTTCACCGTCCTGGCCGCCATCCCGGCTTGTTGAGATTGAGAATCAATACCCAAAATCACCTTGGCATGGCCCATCGAAAGCTTCCCGTCCGCCAAAAGAGCCCTGACCTCTTCCGGCAGTTTCAGCAGGCGCAGATGATTCGTGATGGTGGTGCGCTCCATTCCCAGCCTCCCCGACAGCGCCTCGTGCGTAAGGGAAAACTCCTTCTGAAGCCTGTCAAGCGCCTGGGCGGTCTCCACCGGGTTTAAATCCTCACGCTGGAGGTTTTCTATGAGGGCTATCTCCAGGGAATCCTGCGAGGCGGTCCTTTTAAGTACCGCGGGCACACGTTTCAACCCCGCCAGCCTGGCGGCGCGAAGCCTCCGCTCCCCGGCGATGAGCCTGAAAGTCCCGTCCCCTATGGGGCATACAAGAAGGGGCTGCAGCACCCCTTTTTCCTTTATCGAGGCCGCAAGCTCCTTCAGACCCTCTTCGGAAAAACGCTTCCTTGGCTGGTCCGCCCATGCGGCCACCCGCTCTATGTCGATCTCAACGGCTTCCATGCCCGACTTGGGCAGGAGGGCCTCAATTCCCCGTCCGAGTGCAGTTTTCATTCCTTAAAAAAAACTCCTTTGCAAGTGCAAGATAGCTCTGCGCCCCTTTTGAGCGGGCGTCGTACAAGATGGCAGGCTTGCCGTGGCTTGGGGCCTCGGCCAGGGCAATGTTGCGGGGGATGACCGTTGAGTAGACCTTCCCCTTGAAATGCTCCCTCAATTCGGCCTCAACCTGCCTGGTAAGCGTGTTCCTTGGATCGTACATGGTCAAAAGCACGCCGTCCAGCTCAAGAGAGGGATTGTAAGACCCCCGGACAAGCGACAGCGTGTGGGACAGCATGCCGATGCCCTCCAGTGAATAATATTCGCACTGCACGGGCACGAGCACGGACTGCGCGGCCACCAGGGCGTTAAGCGTAAGGAGCCCCAGGGATGGCGGACAGTCTATTATGATATACCTGAACCGGTTTCTTACCGTGGAAAGGGCATCGGAAAGGATTCGCTCGGCCCCGGCCCGGCCGGCAAGCTCTATCTCCGCCCCCAGAAGGTCTATAGTGGAGGACACGACCCAGAGCCTGTCCTGTGGGGCGGGCTTTATGGTCTCCTCTATGCCAAGTTTTCCGGAGAAGATGTCATAAAGGCCGGGGGGATCTTTTTGGAGTCCCAGCCCGCTGGTTGAATTCCCCTGCGGGTCCGCATCGATAAGAAGGATGTCTACCCCGGCAAGGGCCATGGAGGCCGCCAGGTTTACGGCGGTGGTCGTCTTGCCCACCCCGCCTTTCTGGTTAACTATGGCAATGGTCTTATCCATAAGCATTTTCAGTTTTTTTCTTTTTCTTTTCTTTTCTTTTACTCCGCAGGAAAAAAAACCGCTAACAACTCCCCCCAAATCGGTGAATTATTTTAGCACGGGTGCGGCGCATGAAGATATAGCAATAAAGTTACCATTTTAACCGGCCTTTTTGCTACAATGTGTGCCGGTATGAAATGCGTGCCGGCATGAAAAAGATACTGATCGCAGACGGCCTTAACCCCTTCATCCGGGAGGAAAAAACCATTCTGGCCCGGGAGGATTTCGAGATATTCACGGCAAAATCCGGCCTTGACGCCCTTGAGATACACCGCTTGAATAAAATGGACCTCATCCTTGCTGACCTGAACACCCCGGACATGCCTGGCGACGAACTGGCAAGGGAGATAAGGAAAACTCCGGACCTGAAGCACGTCTCCATCATAATGATAACCAGCCTCAGGAGGGCGGATCTTGAAAGGTGCGCGACCTGCGGGGCTAACGATTATATTACCCGCCCCATAGACTCCCGGAGACTCCTGGAGAAGGTTGCGTGGCTCATAGACGTTCACGAAAGAAAAGATTTGAGGGTTTTGATAAAGGCCAGAGTCATCGGCTCCTTCGGCCAGGAACCGTTCTTTGGCAGCACCTGCAACGTAAGCGTTTCAGGGCTGCTGCTTGAGACCGAAAAGATACTTGCCAGGGGAGACGAGATCTCAACCTCTTTTTTTATCCCTGATATCGAAAGGATCACGGCGAGGGGCCTGGTAGTCCGCGTCGTCAGGCAGGAGAGGATGTTCCATTACGGCATCAGGTTCCTGAACCTCCAGGAGCGGGACAAAAGGACAATAGATGATTACATCTCAAGGAGTACCGCTTCTTCCTGACCATTGTTCCACGTGGAACATTTTACTTTTCCGGTTTTTGTTTTCACCTTCACTTGTAGACTTTTCCCAGGATATCCACCCATATATAGACCGCTGAAGCGGAAATGACCCCGGCAAGGAGCCATCTGAGGAATTTCGTGTTCGCCTTTCTGCCGGCCTTTCCCCCAAGGTAGGCCATAGGGACCGCGCCGGCCAGAAGGGCCGCCGCCAGGCCGAACCGGACCTGCCCGGTAGCTATCTTTCCGGCTATGCCCGCAGTTGCAGAAAAAAGCCCGATGGCAAGCATACTGCCCAGCGCCACCCGCAACGGTATCTTAAGGATATAAAGCATGATCGGGATTATGATGAAAGCGCCGCCCTGCCCAACCATGCCAAGCAGGAAGCCCGTGGCGGCCCCGCAAAAGATGGCCAGGGGGCCATTGAAACTCACCTGCCCGCCTGAAATATCGTCTCTCGCGTAGCTGCGGGGGACAAGCATCATTATGGCGGCAAAAAGAGCCAAAACCCCATATATTTCAAGCAGCGGGCCGTCGCCCACCCCCTTTGAAAACAGGGAGCCGGCCAGAGAAGAGCAAAAAAGGGCTAGCCCCAGCGTAAGAACGAGTTCCCTGCTAATAAGCCGCTCCCTCCTGTAAAAAAAGGTTGCGGTAAGCGTCGCAAAGAAACCCTGCGTCATGGTAAGCCCGGTTATTCCCTTGACCCCCAGGGGCGGCAAGCCGAAAAGGGCCGGCATATACAGAAGAAGCGGGAACATGATGATCCCGCCCCCTATGCCAAGCATCCCTGAAAGAAACCCGCCCAGTCCGCCCGCGGCAACCAAAAAAAGATAAAGCAGGACCGGCATCATGCCTCTACATTTATTCTGCTTCCGGTTAACGACTCCCCTTCGGCCACATCGCCTATATGGGCCGCCAGGATATCTTCCTTCCCAAGCAACCGCGAGAGTGTTCCCAGTTTTTCCCGGGGCGCAAATATCAAAAGCCCGCCCGATGTCTGCGCGTCGTTGAGCAGTATCTTGTGGACCTCGCTCACATCCCCTGCCCATTTTACGAAAGACTCATAGTTTTTAAGGTTAGCCATCGTTCCGCCCGGCACAACATTCTGCGCGACAAGCTTTTCAGCCTCACTGAAAAAAGGTACACGGCCCGCGTAGAGGTTTGCCTTCACGCGGCTTGCCGAGAGGACCTCGCTCAAGTGGCCCAGCAGACCAAAGCCTGTGATGTCGGTTGCGGTGCTCACGCCTACCTGCACCATTATCTCGCTTGCCCTTCTGTTAAGGGCCGCCATTGATCTTGTGAACTCATCGATGACGTCCTGCCCCACCCGGCCGGACTTGATGCCCGTGGAGATTATCCCCGTGCCTATGGGCTTCGTGAGGACGATGGCGTCGCCAGCCCTGGCCTTCGAATTATCGAGTATCCTGTCCGGATGGACAAGCCCCATGACCGTGTAGCCGAATTTGGGCTCTTTGTCCTTAATGGTGTGCCCCCCGATGATAGGCACTCCCGCCTCGGCCATCTTGTCTATCCCGCCCTGGATTATCTGTTTCAAAACAGGGAAAAAATCCGGGTCGCCGGGAAACATGGCCACATTAAGGCTCACCACCGGCCTTGCGCCCATGGCGTAAACGTCCGAAAGCGAGTTTGCAGCGGCTATGGCCCCGAACATATACGGGTCATCGACGATCGGGGTGAAGAAATCGACCGTAAGAACGGCCGCCGACTCATCGCTTACCCTGTATACGCCCGCGTCATCGGCATTTGAAGAGCCTACAAGGACATTGGGGTCCATTATAGGCGGCAGCTGCCCCAGCACCTGGGACAGGTCCTTAGGACTGAATTTCGCCGCTCAGCCGGCGCAACTGGACATCTCGGTCAACTTGAAATTTTTCTCTTTCTTCGCCATGAAATCCATTTGCTCCACCTCCCTTTCTTTCTTGAGGCCTTTTTCCTCTTTGTTTTATCTTCTTCTTTCTCCCGGATACTTTCCCTTTCTGGTAACAGGGCAGCAAGCGGGAGCGGGCAACGGAGAATCATACTGTTTTTTCAATATTCCAAGCAGGTCCGGGATGAAGGCATCGACAAGGAAATAGCACCGAAGCCTGCCATCCATGTAGAAATCTATTACTCCCTTGCTTCTAAGCGCCGCAAGGTGCTGGGAGACGTTGGGCTGGTTAATGCCTAAAAAATCACCGAAATCGCTTACGCATTTCACGCCCCTCATAAGCTCTTCGAGGATCCTGATCCTCACAGGGTGCGCAATGGTCTTGAGCGTCTCAACCTTGTGCATAACGGATCTCATATTCATATACCTCCTGCTGGTTAAATATATATGCAAACATTAGCATGCTTGAATGTATTTGTCAAATAAAAAAGAGATCACCCTTTTTTTGCGACAATGTCAATGAGCTTTGATTTCTCCTGCATCTGTTCAGTGAGCACCTCACGCATGAGTATGCAGGCCTGGATCACCTTTGCATTGGAAACGCTGTAGTAGATGTTTACGCCATCCCTGCGAGTTC
>JAKAGP010000055.1 GCA_021825785.1 Nitrospirota bacterium | reverse complement strand
GAACAATGGGGGCGGCGCTGGATTACGATAGACACAAGCTGGGTTGCCCTGGCACTTGCCCGCACTCGCATAATGAGCGCCAAATATGCATATTACATCCTTTCGGACACGCCTGATGGCATCCAGAAGGAATCCGAAATTTCCGGCCATCTTCCGCCCGATATGCTGCCCAAAACAGAAGGGGACATAAAGAAAGGCTTCGTCTACAAGCGGGTGCCGCATATTACGCTTAAATCCATAGCCAATAATCCCGATATAGACGCAATCCATTCCAAATGGCAGGAAAAGCTTGAGCCCATGCGGGCGGAACTGAATAAACAGCTTAAAGAGAAATGGGAAGAATGGGAAATCCCCAGGGATGCCCCTATATCCCAAAATAAAGGGTGGCCGGAGAAGGCAAAAAAGCTTTTAAATGAATATTGGAAGCTCCGGCGCGAGCGTCAGAAAGAGATTGATGATTCCATACAGAAAAACGCCGATACGGAAATCCTTTACGATCAGCCTTATGAGGACAAAAAACGGTTGCGCGTAGCCGGGCCGTTCACGGTAGAAAGCCTCTCGCCTCATCGTGTTCTTGCGGCTGATGAGGAACTGCCCGCCTCAGAGATCGAGGGGCGCAAGGCGAGCGCAAGCGGCCAGTTCGCAAACATGATTATTGAGAACCTGAAAAAAGCAGGGGTCCAGAATACCAAAAAAGGCGAGCGCCTGAAATTCGACCGCCTTGAGCCGTTCGCGGGCACATGGATTCAAGCAACAGGCGAGTATACTGAAAAAGATAAATCGAAACGGGTTGCCGTCTGCATCGGGCCGGAACACGGCACGGTAGGCCCGGAGCTGATAAAAGAGGCCGCCAAAGAGGCGGTTGAAGGTATCGGGTTTGACCTGCTGATTGTATGCGGATTTGCTTTTGATCCGCATGTATCTGAAGAGGCCAGAAGATACGGAAAGCTTACCGTTTTAACGGCCAGGATAAATCCTGACCTTGGCATGGATGAGCTTCTGAAGAAGACCGGGGCCGGAAACCTCTTCATGGTATTTGGCGAGCCGGATATTGAGGTCAATAAACAGAAGGACGGCAAGATCAGTCTTGAGATAAAGGGGCTTGATATTTACGACCCTACTACCGGGGCAATCAGGAGCAGTTCGACGGATGACATCGCTTGCTGGTTTATAGATACGAATTATAACGGCGAGAGCTTCTTTGTCCGCCATGCCTATTTCCTGGGCGCGGATAAGCCTTATGAAAAGCTTAAAAAGGCCTTAAAGGCCGATGTGGACGAATCCGCCTGGGAATCCCTCTATACGACCGCAAGCCGCCCGTTTGAGGCTCCCAAAACCGGCAAAATCGCCGTAAAGGTCATAAACCATTACGGGGATGAGGTGCTGAAAGTGTTTCAGATATAAAAGGACGTCGCAGCTTTTGGATAAAGGAGAAAATGAATGACCAAGGCTGAAAAAGAAATAAAAGACCCTGATCTGGCGAAAGTTGGCGTCGCGCTACGGCGCGCGGCCGTCAGGGCGAGGAAGATTGCTGAGGAAACGCATACTCCCTTAATCGTTTACGAAAATGGACGGGTCGTCAAAAAATATCCTTGGAAGAAAAAAGCGAAAGGAGATTAAGCGTATGCAGATTCTAAAATCAAAACTGGAAGATCTTTTAAAGGGCCTGCCTGAAAAGGTTGACGTGGAAGACCTTATGTACAGGATATATCTTCTTCAGAAGATCGAGGCCGGGGAAAAAGACATTGCCGAGGGCAGGACGGTTTCGCACAAGGAGGCTATTGAAAGGCTCTCAAAGAAATGGCAGAACTGATCTGGTCCGACAGGGCCTTGTCAGATTTGGAAGGCATCTATGACTATATAGCCTCGGGCTCCCATGTTTATGCCAGCTACACAATTCAAGACCTTTTTGATTCCTCTGAAAGGCTGAAGATATTTCCCGATTCCGGACGCCACCTGCCGGAGTTTCCCGAACTGCCATATAGGGAACTGGTTCTGGGCAACTACCGGACAATCTATCGCTTCGACAATGATCGGGATACAGTGATCATCGTTACCGTTGTACATGGCAGCCGCTTAATAAAGGAGTCCTACTTATCAGAGTGAAAAGCTTGATGAAATCCAACTGGAGATAAAATGGAGAAAAATATTGAATGAGGAGAATAGGGGACGGTTCTATTTAAATTAAAAAATGGGCCACGTGGATGGAAAGAAACATGAAAATAGTCATTATCGCCGGGCCGAATGGGGCGGGAAAGACGACCTTTGCGCGGGAATTTCTTCCAACGGAGGCCGGCCGCCCTGCCGTTGTAAACACGGCCAGGAGATTGAGATTGTGGAAGGAAGAAATAATTGAACACTCTTAACACATTGAACTATAAAGAGAAAAACGATATATGCACAATATGAGCACTATAAGGCACATAATTTGCCAACAATTAAAATATCCTTTTAAAACGTAAACTTAGCTATGCCGGATAGAAATCTTGATAATTTGCTTAAACTTTATAACCCTTGGTGGGACGACCGCCAGGGACATTGGAGAGAAGACCTGCCTGATTACAAACGACCTGTTGTCCGCGAACTGATCTCCGATATCGATGAACTACCCCAAATTATATCCATAACCGGACCGCGCCGGGTCGGCAAAACGACCGCTCTAAGGCAGACTATTTGTCATCTGTTGGATAAGCGGGATATCGCCGCTTCACGTATCCTTTATTTTTCTTTTGATGACCCGGAAGTTTTTGGATCAGAAGATTTGCAACGGGTTATTTTCGATAAATTGATCGAAAAAATGAAAGTTGATTCTAAGGATAGGACGCTAAAGTATTTCTTCCTGGATGAAATTCAGCGGTTGCCAAAATGGGAATTGTTTCTTAAGAGATATTATGATCTGAAGTTTCCAGTCCGTTTTATCATATCCGGATCGGCATCGTCTGCTATCTTCAGGCAAAGTCAGGAAAGTCTGTTAGGCAGAATCAAGGACCGCCATCTTTTGCCCTTCAGCTTTCGGGAATACTGTTTTTATCGTCTGCGCAGCAGCCCGCAGTTTTCATCAATTGTTGGTGGGCACTTCGGACTTCGTCAATTCTTAATGGAAGGCAACTGGCAAGATGTCATCGGCTCCATAAAACAGCTCGAATTTGAACTCGCGTCTTTTGAAGGCGATATTCGAGAGGCCATTATCACTTATTGTCGAGAGGGTGGCTTTCCAGAGGTTTGGCCATTGGCCGATCCTGTGCGCAAGATAGAATATTTGATGGAGCAACAGGTGAGAAAGGTCTTGTATGAGGACCTTATGACTCTCACCCAGTATCGAAAACCGGAAAACGTTCTGAGATTTTTTGTCTATCTCCTGGCGCATCCTGGTGCGGAAATCAATATGGCGACTTTGGCAAAACAAATCGGCGTTGAGCGTCGCATTGTCGAAGAAAATCTGCCCCGGTTAATTATGACGGATTTGATCATTCGCATTCAGAAATTCAGCCATCAGCCTTTAAGAGTGCGCCAGGGAAATATCAAATGCTATCCTGTGGATTTGGCGCTCAGGAATGCAGTACTTAAGACATGGGAGGATTTTACAAAAAATCCGGTTATGATGGGCATGTATGCTGAAAATCTCGTTGCTCATGAAGTTTGTAAGTGGCCGGAAGTAATTGAGGTCGCTTATTATCGGGAAAAGAAAAATGAGGTCGATTTTGTGATTACTTATGGTGGAAGCCTATATCTGCCTGTTGAAGTAAAGCACCGAAAATCTGATGACAGGGCTGCCGGGCTCAAGCATTTCATGAAAAAGTATAAGCTCGATTTCGGTGTAGTCATAACGCGGGGGCGGGAGTGCCATTTTACTGAAAATCTTCTTCATCTTCCATTGCGCTATTTCTTGTTAACAAATTGAGATTATGAATAAAAACATGAAAATAGTCATTATCGCCGGGCCGAATGGGGCGGGAAAGACGACCTTTGCGCGGGAATTTCTACCGAAGGAAGCCGGCTGCCCCATCTTTGTGAATGCTGATCTGATTGCGGCGGGCATTTCTCCATTCAAACCCGAGATCGCCTCTTTCCATGCCGGCAGGCTCATGATGGAAGAGATCAAAAGGCATGCGGCGAGTGGCGAGAATTTTGCATTTGAAACCACTTTGAGCGGAAAGACGTATGCTCACCTCATTCCTGAATGGCGTACAATAGGACATGAAGTTAAATTAATTTTTCTTTATCTCCCCGATGTTGCAGCCGCGATTGAAAGAGTTAAGAATCGTGTGCGGCAGGGCGGCCATAGCGTGCCTGAGCATACTATCAGACGCAGATATGAAAAAGGCTGGAACAATTTTCAGCATCTTTATAAACAATTGGTGAATGCCTGGGTTCTCTATGATAATTCGGGCCCAAGGCCAAGAATTCTCGATAAAGGAGAAAATAAATGACCAAGGCTGAAAAAGAGATAAAAGACCCTGATCTGGCGAAAGTTGGCGTCGCGCTGAGGCGGGCCGCTGCCAGGGCAAGGAAGATCGCCGAGGAGACACGCACTCCCTTAATCGTTTACGAAAATGGACATGTGGTCAAGAAATACCCATGGAAGGAAAAGAGCAAAAGGAAAAGGTGAATGTTTTCTCGGGTATTTTATAACGCGCAAGGTCATGGCCGGAGACGATTTCAAGCGCCTGGCCGGAACTATGACCAATATCACCTATGAAAATCCTCCTCCACGTCTGCTGCGCCAACTGCGCCGTCTACCCGTTGCGGGAATTGGGTGAAAAGGGGTTCCAGGTGAAAGCCCTCTGGTATAACCCGAACATACACCCCGCCCAGGAATATCTGAAGAGGCTTGAGGCCGTAAGGGAGCTTGAAAAACTCTGGAAGGTGGAGATCTCCTACCGCGACCACTACGGCCTCATGGATTTTCTGGCCCGCACGGGAGGGGAAGGCGAAAGGGCGGAGGGCGTCCGCTGCCGGCAATGCTACCGCATGAGGCTCCATGAGACGGCGGAGACGGCGAAAAGGATGAAGGCGGACGCATTTTCCACCACGCTTCTTTTTAGCCCCTACCAGAAGTTTGATATAATAACGGCCGAGGCGGCCGAGGTCGAATCTCTTTATAATATCCCCTTCCATTTCGAGGACTGGAGAGCGGGTTTCAGGGAAGGGCAGAGGCTTTCAAGGCAGCTCGGGTTCTACAGGCAGAAGTACTGCGGCTGCATCTTTTCGGAGATGGAGCGTTTCATGGGGAAGGGCGGCCCTGCCGCCCTTTTGAATGGGCGGTGAGCGCAATGGGCGGGCTTCAGCAGATTGGAAAATTACTGGTCTTCGCGGGGGTGGCGCTGGCCCTGATCGGGGCTTTGCTGATATTCGCGGGCAGGCTGCCAGGAGCGCCTTTCAGATGGATCGGCAGGCTGCCCGGCGACATCCTGATAAGGAAAAAGAATTTCACTTTTTATTTCCCTCTGGCCACAAGCATACTATTGAGCATCATTCTCACCATCATATTGATGATCCTGAGGAGGAGATGACGGTGCGGTCCATTTCAAGATGCATCCGGGTTTTTTCATTTTCATTTTTGCTTTTTCCCCTGCTTCTTTTTTTTCTTTCGGGGGCTGCCCGCGCTCAGGACGTAAGGGTGCTGCTGCTGGACGGGGAGTTCAACCAGATACCGGCCGCGGGGGAGAAGATATCGCTGCTGGACACTACGGCGGGCAGGCTCCTGCTTGGGGACAAGCCCTACAGCGGGCAGATTGAGGTCTGGAGGGGCTCTGGCGGGCTTTACCTGATAGACAAGGTTGATCTCGAAGACTATGTGAAAAGCGTTGTGAAGTCCGAGACCGGAAAGGACTGGGCCCTGGAGGCCCTGAAGGCGCAGGCCGTGATCTCCCGGACCTATGCGGTAAACAAGCTGATCCATTCGGAGCAGATGAAGTACGACCTCACTTCCTCCGTGCTGGACCAGGTCTACGGGGGCGACGTCGGGGACAACAAGGATGTCAGCGAGGCGGTGGATGACACCAGGGGACAGATACTGGTCTATAACGGGCAGCCCATAGAGGCTTTTTTCCATTCCACATCCTGCGGCGAGACGGAAGACCCCTACGCGGTCTTCGGCAGGCATATCCCATATCTGAAGCCGGTCAAGGTAGACTGCGGGCTCTCCCCGTATTCGTCATGGGCCAGGAGGTTTCCAGCCGCCAGGATCGAAGCGGCGCTCAAAGCCGGGGGCATCGACACCGGCGCAATAAATGACATAAAGATAAAATCCTACACCTGCACGGGCAGGGTGGCGGACCTGGAGATAGACGGGACCAAGGGCGTCTTCACCCTGAAGGCCGGGGACGCAAGAAAGCTTCTGGGGTGGAAGGCCCTTCCCAGCACCGAATTCACGGTCCGCCCCAGCGGCGGTTTCTGGGAATTCGAGGGGAAGGGCTATGGACACGGGGTGGGGCTCTGCCAGTGGTCGGCCCTGGAGATGGCCCGGGATGGAGAGACCTATCAGCAGATACTGGCCTATTTTTATCCCGGCACCGAATTATCAGTATGGAAATAAAGGCGGGCGGCGGGTCTTCCCCGGGTAAAGCATGCTCATAGATGATTTTTCCTTTCCCCTGCCGGAGGGTCTGATAGCCCTGAGGCCCGCGCCCAGGAGGGACGGCTCCAGGCTCATGGCGCTTGCCGGGGGCAGGCCGGAGCACAGGCGCTTTCATGACCTGCCGGAATATCTCCGGGAAGGCGATATGCTCCTTGTAAACGACTCCCGGGTGCTGCCTGTGCGCCTGGCGGGCAGGAAGGAGACCGGGGGCAGGCTTGAGGTTCTGCTGGTCAGGAGGATTGAAAATGCAGGCGGCGGGACGGCCGCGGGCGAGCTCTGGGAAGTCCTTTACAGGGGCAGGTATTCGGGAAGATTGAGGATCAATGACGAGCTGGAGATGGAACTGGGGGAGTTTTTGCCCGGGCATGAGGGCTGCCGGGCGGCCAGGCTCCGCTTCAGCGGGGACCTGTTTGAAATCCTTTCAAGGTGCGGCGCCATGCCGCTGCCTCCCTATATAAAAAGGACGCCGGACGAATCGGACAGGGAGCGTTACCAGACCGTTTATTGCAGGAGCGCCGCGAAGGACTCCGCCGGGCGGGCCTCCGGGGTCTTTGGCTCCATTGCCGCTCCGACTGCCGGGCTGCACTTCACCAGTGAGCTTCTTGAAGCGATACGGTCGAAGGGGGTGCTCGTGAGAAGCCTTACGCTTCATGTGGGGAGAGGCACGTTCATGCCGGTGAAATGCCGGCAGGTCGGCGAGCACCGGATGGAGAGGGAGTACTTCGAGTTTGACCGGGGGCTCATAGACGAGATAAATGAAACCCGCAGAGCGGGCGGAAGGCTCTGCACCGTCGGCACGACGGCGACAAGGGCGATAGAGGGGTATTTTTCCGGCAGGTGCGAGCTGGCCGCCGGCGGCAACGGGAAGATTTCCGGCACGACGGACATATTTATCCATCCCGGCTACCGGTTTGGCGCGGTGGACATGCTCGTCACCAACTTCCATCTGCCGCGCTCGACCCCCCTCATGCTGGCGGCGGCCCTGGCGGGCAGGCAGGCTCTGCTTGGGGCCTATGAAGAGGCCGTTTCGCTGGGTTATAGATTTTTTTCCTACGGGGATGCTATGCTTATAATAGATGGCAGGAAATGCTTTTAAATCTTCTGGGAAGATGAGAGAGCATTCATATGCAGCAACCCATTGGAAACAGTAACCGCCCGTATAACAATCGATATAGATAAGGAACTGGGGCTGGTGACGGAGGGGCTTCAGCCGGCCTTCAAGCTCATCGAGGAAGGTCTGGGAGTAGTCATAGGCTTCCGCGGCGACCAGATATTCATCCGGGGCGACGGCGTCTCCGTCCAGAAGGCCAGACAGCTCATAGAGGAGCTGAGGCTTGTAAACCGGCAGGGCCATGTCCTCAGGGCCGAAGACATAAGGGCGGCCGTGAGCGCCAGCGCGGCCGGGTGGCAGCGGGGCCAGGGGGGACAGGGGGGCGCCTCGATCAAGGAACTCTTCACCGGCAATATAGAAGTCCCCTCAAGAAAAAGACTTGTGATCCCCAGGACGGAGGCCCAGCGGGACTACATCGCGTCCATCAGGGACTTCGATATGGTATTTGGCATAGGGCCTGCCGGCACCGGCAAGACCTACCTGGCCATGGCCGCGGCCGTAAGCTCGCTCCTGAGGAAAGAGGTCAAC
>JAKAGP010000054.1 GCA_021825785.1 Nitrospirota bacterium | reverse complement strand
GCAAATCCGGGCTGAACGCGGCCCAAAGAACAAACGTCCAAAAATTGGAGCAGAGGGCAACCCTCCAGATCGAATAGCACTCCAGGAGAAAACCTCATGAAACGCAGTGCCATAAATGCCTCCGTCAGCCTCGCGCTGGACGCGGCGTTTGCGAAAAAAGGACGGTCATTTTGAAAACCGGGCGGACGCTTGCGAACCCGCATGCCCCCTGTTCTCCGGAACCGTCCTCTGCCGCGCAGGACATCCATCGCGAGGCACGGGGCGTCCGTCGCGCGGTGCAGGGCATACACGTTGTGGCCAAGCCAACAGGGCCGCTCTGCAACCTCAATTGCGAATACTGTTTCTACCTGGAGAAGCAGGCGTTGTTTGGCGCGGGGGAGGATTACCGTATGACGGATGAGGTTCTTTCCGCCTTCATAGGCAACTACATTTCTTCCCAGGCCACACCGGACGTGGAGTTTGTATGGCAGGGCGGAGAGCCCACCCTTTTGGGCATTGATTTCTACAGGAGGGTTGTTGAGCTTCAGCGACCGTTCGCGCGTAAAAAGACAATAAAAAATTCGCTTCAGACCAATGGGACGCTGCTTACTGATGAATGGTGCCGGTTCCTCAGGAAACACGCTTTCATGGTGGGAATAAGCCTTGACGGGCCCAGGGATGTGCATGACCGCTACCGCCGGGACCATGCGGGAAACGGCACTTTCGACCGGGTAATGCGGGGGCTGAAACTTTTGCAAAGGCATGGGGTCGATTATAACGTTCTGGCCTCTGTCGCCCGGGACACAGCCTCCCGCCCCCTGGATGTGTACCGCTTTCTGCGGGATGAGGGCGTGGAATTCATTCAGTTTACGCCGATTGTGGAGCGGCTGCCAGATGAGCGGAGCAGCCGCCTGGGCCTGCGGCTCGCCGGGCCCGCTTCGTTTGAGCCCTCATCGCTTGATGAGGAATGTAAAACTGGCGTCACCGGATGGACGGTCATCCCGGAACAATACGGCGGCTTTCTCATCTCCGTTTTCGAGGAATGGGTCAGAAAGGATGTGGGCAAGGTCTTTGTAATGAACTTCGAATGGGCGCTGGGCGCCTGGATAGGCAACCCCTCGCCGGTCTGCGTTCATGCCAAACAATGTGGACGCTCGCTCGTGCTTGAGCACAATGGGGATGTCTATGCCTGTGACCATTGCGTTTATCCTCAGTACAGGCTGGGCAACGTCGCCAGGGACCGGTTGGCGGACCTTGCTGAAGACTCCCTCAGATCCGGCTTCGGCGTGGACAAGGAACGCGCCCTGTCCCGCTGGTGCAGGGAGTGCAAGGTCCTGGCGGCCTGCCAGGGAGGCTGCACCAAACACCGCTTTGCACGGACAAATTACAACGAGCCGGGGCTCCATTATCTCTGTGCGGGATACAAAACGTTTTTTCTCCACATCAGAAAACATCTAAGGGCAATGGCCGTATTACTGGAAAACGGGCTCCCCCCATCGTACGTGATGGAGGCCGCAAAGGGGCCCCTGGCTATAAGGCTGGAAAGCAAGAGGATTCCCGGCTGGCAGGTATGTGTGCGTGGGAGGAGAGATGAAATGCGAGACGCCATTAAACGGGCAACGATTGTCTTTTCGGCTGTGTTTCTGCTAGCAGCCGTGATCTTGCCCTGTCCACGGGCGGCCGCCCAAAGCAGCGCCGCGAATTACTCCGGCGGAATTTGGACCAGGACCACTCTTACCGGCGACTGGGGCGGCCTGCGCAACGAACTGGCCCAAAATGGGATTACTTTCGACCTGAATCTGACCCAGGTGGCGCAGGGAGTCACAGGCGGAGGCAAGAAGACGGGCTGGGAATACGGTGCCCGAGGGAATCTTACGCTCAATGTGGACACGCAGAAAATGGGATTATGGCCGGGCGGCTTTTTAATGCTGGAGGTGGAGGGCAATTCAGGCAACGATGTCAACCTGTACACGGGAGCGTTTATGCCCGTAAACAGCAACCAGTTCTATCCGGTTCCGGAGAGCGATCAACTTAATGTACCGGCGCTTACCTTCACACAGTTCCTTTCAGAATATACCGGTTTGTTTGCCGGGAAGATCGACATCACCTCCGGTGACGCCAACGAGTTTGCGCACGGGAAGGGAGACACGCAGTTTTTCAACCTCGCGCTCAATTTTGATCCGGTCGCCATTCTGGCCGCGCCTTACTCCACGCTCGGAGCAGGCATTATTGTTCTGCCAACAAAAGACCCGGGACAGGCCTCCATAACGGCAAGCGCAATAAGTTCAGACGGCACGGCAAACAGCAGCGGCTTTGATACCCTGATGAAAGGCAATACCTCCTACATTATCGAAGGCAGAGTGAAGACAGGGTTCTTGGGCCTTACCGGCCACCAGTTGGCAGGCGCCATGTATTCCACAAAGAACTTTGCCGCGCTGGAGCAGCATTTGCGCTTCATCATCCAAAATGGCGCTATCCAACAGAAAGGCAACACATGGTGCGTCTATTATAACTTTGACCAGTACATCTATGAGGTGAAGAAGGGCTCGGGCCGGGGAGTAGGCATATTCGGCCGCTTTGGCGCATCGGATGGAAACCCCAACCCGATTCATTTTTTTTACAGCATCGGCCTTGGCGGAAACGGAGTGGTTCCCGGCCGGGCGCTGGATGCCTTCGGCGCTGGTTTTTATTATATGGACATAAAAAACCCAAAGTTTACCGGGCCCCTCGGAACCACGGTATTTTTGAGGGACGAGTATGGAGTTGAGGCTTATTACGACATTGCCCTTACCCCATGGGCCAGGCTTACGCCAGACATACAGGTGATCAGGCCGTCCCAGAAACACGCATTTTCCCTGAACATGACCGGGTTCCCGGTAATCAGCGGCAGCAACATAGATACGGCCACGGTCCTGGGCCTCAGGCTCAGGCTGGTTTTCTGATGCAGCAGCGGGTTCTGCATATGAATAAGCAGGATATCTGCCCCTTAAGGAGGAGATCATGAAAAGCGCCAGGAGAACAGTTGCTTTATTAATAGTAATGGCCATCATCCTTGCCGCGGCGGCAGGCTGCGCGAAGGAACA
The DNA here is from genome assembly GCA_021825785.1 of Nitrospirota bacterium. Next base: position 5,176 of record JAKAGP010000054.1, on the reverse strand, counting down.
GATGAAGTATTCGGGGTTTTTAGGGAACTACCCCAAATTTCAAAAGGGGCCAAGCGGCGGCGTTGCCCTTGTCTACGTAAAAAAAGGCGCCGATTTCAGCAAATACAACAAGGTCATGTTCGACCAGGTGGTATTCTATTTGAGCAAGGACGCCAAATACAACGATATTCAGCCCGAACAAATGAAGGAACTGGCCGACGAATTTGCACGGGCCGCAGTGAAGGAGATGAAGGGGGCCTATCCCATAGTGGCTGAACCCGGGCCGGACGTCCTCAGAGTAAGGGTGGCGATCACAGGCATAGAACCCGGCAACCCTGTAAAAAGCGGAATAACCACCGTGGTGCCGGTCGGGCTTGTAATGAGTGTAATCAAAAAAGGAACCACGGGGTCATATCCGGGCGTGGGAAGCGCAAGCATGGAGGCTGAATTCCTGGATTCCAGCACAAATGAACGGCTTGCCGCCGCTATCGATAAAAGGCCCGGATCGAAATTTTCGGGGTTCACGAAATACGGAGCCGCAAAGGAGGCGTTTGAATTCTGGGCAAAAAGACTGAGGGTATTTCTGGACCACGCCCACGGCAAGCAGGAATAAATACCACGTCCATAGCTTTTTTCATGAGGAGGGAAAAGAAGCAGAACGGTTTTTGCCAGCAAAAAACCTGTTCTGCTTCTAAAAAAAATCCTTTTCTCTTTGCACGACGATTTCTTATAATTTTTTGCTTTTTGTTTTTTTTTGTTTTTTTGCGATCCGCAAGCCCTTTTTCTCCATGCCGGATGACCTTTTCATTGCTCATCAAAACCATTACTTGCCTACGGATAAGACTGAAGGCGACGGGATTCTGATATACTCGAAAGCAGAACCAACGCTGAAACCGGGCAAAATTGTTAAAATCCGCGGGACGGCATCTCTTAAAACTCCGAGAGGAAGGCAATGCAGCGTTTTTTATATACATTTTTTATTGCCCTAACCAATAATTTTGACAATATAGGCGCCAGGATCGCCTATAGCGTCCGAGGGGTCAGGATAAGTCTGCTGATAAATCTCTGGATCTCCGTAATTACTTTTGTCATCTCGTTTTTTGCGGCTTTCGCGGGGAAAACAATATCCGGCCTTATTGCCAGGCAAATTACCTCACTTATAGCCATGCTGATACTTACCGTCATCGGTTCCTGGATAATATTGGAACCGTATATAAAAAAAACCAGGAATTGCATCCGGCAACCCGAAAGGGGAGAAAAAAGAGGCGCATGCCACGTTTTGTTAAATCCGGCAGATGCGGATATGGACAACTCAAAACATATCGATTTTAAAGAGGCGGCCCTCCTTGGGATCGCGTTATCCATAAACAATATTGGAGGAGGAATGAGCGCCGGGCTGATGGGCCTCAACTCCTTCCTGGTAGGGTTCCTGTCCGCGCTGATAAGCTTCATCGCCCTCTGGGCCGGAAACTACATTTCAGAATTCTTCATAAAATGGCGGATATCAAATAAAGCCTCTTTCGCCGCGGGCCTTTTATTGATCGCAATAGGAATAAAACAGATTATTTAAATGCCGGGCATGATGGCCTGGGCGAGATAGACCAAATAAAGGGCGCCCCCGGCCAGCAATATCCAGAAAGGTATCTTCGTCCTGAACGAAACAGTGATCCGGATCAGCGAGATCATCAGGATAACCATAAGTATCCCCATCAGCTCAGCCCTGCCCATGGCCCACCTGGTAAAAATCAGCCCTATCGAGACAGGGATGGATGCCTGGAAAACCATTGCGCCGGTCACATTTGCCAGGGCGAGGGTGTCCTTGTTCTTAAGCGTCCAGGATATCGAATTGAATTTTTCCGGGAACTCCGTTGCGAAAGGGACTATTAAAAAAGATAGCATAAGCGGGGAAGCCCCGGATTTTAAGGCCAGCGCGGAGATGTATTCCACGAACAGTTTTGCGCCCTCCAGCATGAAAAGAAGCCCCACCGCTGCCTGGAAGGCAAGCCACCTGCGCCGTAGCGGAAATCCCAGATAAAGACCGAAATGGAAATCTTCATCGTATTGTTCATTCTCCTCCGCCTTGTGCTTCAGTGTGCGGCTGAAAAAAAGGATGTAAGAGCCTAAAAGCAGAAAAGCAGCAAGGGCATCTGCCTTCCTGCTGCCGGTCAGGGAAGCGGCGAAGATCACCGCCATCGCAAAGATAATATAACCGGTCTCGAACTTGAGGGCCGTTACATTAGGAGCCAACTCCGCCTTCCTTTTTTTAAGGAACCCGCGCAACAACACCGTCAGGCCCAGGAAAAACATTGCAAGCGTGCCAAGCATAAAGGGAGCGCCCAGGATGGCTCCTACCGCGATGCCTTCCTTCTGTCCGGGCTTGCCGGACAGAAGGGCAATAATTGGTATCAGGGTCTCGGGCAGGGCCGTGCCGATGGCGGCCAGCAGGCTGCCCGTGGCCGCGTGCGACAGATTGAACTTTCCTCCAAGGCCCTCTATCCCGTTTGAGAAAAGCTCACACCCTCCCAGTGTTATGAGCATCCCCAGAAAAAGAAACCCGGCTATGAACAGATAGGACGAAGAGTAGACCGGCAACCCGGAAAGAAGCCGCGACACCGAAAAAAAAACAACCAAAACCAGGAACAAAGCATATTTTTTCATGTGCCTTTATTTTAAAACAGTTCTTATGCCTTCGGCATCGGAATGTGTGGAATTTCTTTATTCTTTATTCCCTCGCTTGCCCTTCGGGGTTCATTTTATGCCTTCGGGCACCGAAAGCAGGGAAAAAATCTTTGGAATTGATACGGACTTTTCCGGCATAGGCAAATAATGAAAAAATTTATGGATTTCATGCTGGTTTTTGAGAGAATGTAACCAGGGAGAAAGACGCCCCAATTCAAGAGAGGTGACGCCCATGGGACTTTTTAATAACGGACTTAAAGGCAACGTTCTGACAGGGCTCGCCATTGGGATCGGTGCCGCAGTTGTTGCACCCGCTCTCCTGCCGGTCCTTTCCGGGGCCGCCAAACCCATCGCAAAAGCGCTCATAAAAGGCGGCCTGAAGCTGTACGAAAAAGGCAAGGAGACCGCTGCCGAGGTCGGAGAGGTTGTGGAGGACATCATGGCCGAGGCCAAAGCGGAGATGGCGGAGGAGACACAACAGGAGGCCAACCCTCCTACACCAGAAGAGACCGTCTAAAATGGTCCCGGTGGCCCGGATAACGCACAGGATAAAGGGGCGCATCAGGATACGGGTGCCTATGAGGAAGGGCAACCGGGAATATTTTTCCTCTCTTGAAGCGCAGTTGCGCAATATCCCTGGCGTCACCGGAATGGAAACTAACGCCCTTACCGGAAGCGTCCTTATATTTCATGAAACGGACCCTGAAAAAATAATCAGCTATGCAAACGAGAGCGGTCTTTTCCGCATCCCTGCCGGCGATCCGAACGGGGCGGTAGACAGCAGCGGCAAAAGGATCAGAAAAAACAGGAGACTCACCTCACAGATATCGGACGTTTTCAAGCAGGCGGACTCAAAGATGCTCGATATGTCGGATGGGCGTCTTGACATCGGCGGAGGCGCGTTCATGGTTCTTCTGGGGCTTGGAATATACGATATAGCGCGCGGAAATTTCATCGCGCCCGCCTGGTACACGGCATTCTGGTACGCGCTGAACATCTTTTTAAAGGCGCTGCCGGGTGCGTCTCCGGAACTGAGCGAAACCGCGTAAAACTTTCCCAAAAAAAACAATACCAAACTTTCCAGATGCAGGAGGTTTTCAAATGGCCAGTGAATATGTTGAGACCAGGAGCCCGTCGGCCGAATTGGGCAAGGCCGGAGCCGCAGTTAAGCAGGGGATCATATCGAGCCTGAAGAGCATTAACGAGATAGAGGCGGAGATAGTGACTCTGGTGAGAAACACCGTATCCGATACACTTAAGACGACCGGGGCCGTGGCGGGCGAGACGGTCACGGTTACGGCGGATGTAATGAAGGGCGCTATAGCCGCCACCGAGGAGGTGGGGACGGGCCTTATCCTTAGCACGAAGAGCGTGGCCAAGGGCGTCATAATGGGCGTAAGCGACGTCAGCGGAGACGTGATAACGGCGGCACGCCAGGTGGCCCAGGGGGCGGTAAACGGCGCCTCCGATATCGGCGCCGACGTGGCGCTGGTAGGGAGGCGGGCCGTGGACGGCGCTATAGAGGCTGCAAAGGAGATAGGCGGCAATGTGGAGGAAGTGGCCAAGGTGTCCATAGGCGGGGCCATATCAGCCGCATCCTCAATAGGCAATACCGCAGTAACCGCGATGAAAGAGATGCTTGTAGGCATAGTCGGGGGCGTGAAGGAAGTGCTCAGTGCGGCATTGCCGGGTTCCTCAAAAGGCGCTTTCCCAGAAAAAACTGAAACTCCGAAACAGGAGGGAGAGCCGCGCCATGAGCGTGAAGCGGCGGCCATGACGGAGGAGACAGCTCCGGAGCATGAAGAGCCGCGGGCCCCTGCGCGGAAAAGAACCAGGAAATAGAATTTTTTCTTTTCCTGTCCGGTTTTTCATGGCTACCGGATCGATAGGCAGGCATGCCTGAAAATAGAAAAACCTTTATAGAGCCGTTGCACACGGCGTTGAAAGGCCGGTCGAGGTTCAGGGTGCGGGGACTCTACCGCTCGGAGTCCCTGAAAAAATTCATCGAGACGAAACTCTCCGGCAGAAGCGATGTCAGCAACGCTACGCTCAGCGTCCTGACCTCCAATATTCTTGTCTATTACAATTCCGGCAATACCCCGGCCACAATTAAGGCCCTGCTTGAAGAGATAGTTTCCGAATACCGGGGTTTTAACGGCGGCTCAAAAAACCCTTACAAAGACCCACCGCCGCAGCCCGGGCGCAAGGAGGCAAACGCCGCTTTTTCCCCCCGCTCCCAGGAAAAGCTGATCTCCACAAAAAGGAAAGTCCGGAAGCTCGTAACCAATGCCGGACCGCAGCGGCAGGCTTCCTGGCATCTCATTGAGGCCCCGGAGGCGCTTGCCGCCTTGAATACATCGGCGGACCGGGGGCTAAGATCGGATTCCGCCCTTGCCCGCCTCAGGCAATACGGCCCAAACCTTCTTCCGGAATCCGTTCCGCGCTCCGGCCTGGCGATCTTCCTGGGCCAGTTGAAATCCCTGCCTGTCCTCCTGTTAGGGGTTGCGGCCGGCATATC
>JAKAGP010000053.1 GCA_021825785.1 Nitrospirota bacterium | reverse complement strand
AATAGGCGTTTCCTCAACCCTGACGGCCAGCAACATACAGGTGCTGGACGACGCGAAAGTGCCAGTTAGGCCTCACGCGCCAAAGAAGGCCAGGGACCTGCTCGCAGCCATACTGGTGGGGATACTGGGCGGAGTCGGGTTGGCCTTTTTTGTGGATTACATCGACAACACGGTTAAAAACGCCGAAGACGTGGAAAGGTCCGTCGCTCTTCCCTGCCTCGGGCTGGTCCCGGAATTCGATGGCGTGGACGGCGGCGGTGCAAATGGAGGAGAGAGACGGCTTCCGGATCTGGGGGGTGAACAGGTTGCCCTGGTAGAGGCCTACAACTCGATAAACACGTATATCCAGTTTTCATCCGGGGGGCGGTCCCCAAAGCTCATGCTGGTCACTTCTCCGCAAAAGGGGGAAGGCAAGACGACAACGAGCGCGAACCTTGCGGTAACAATGGCGCGCACTTATAAAGGGAAGGGCATTATAATCGACTCCGACATGAGAAATCCGCAGCTCCACAAGATCTTCGATGTGGAGAACTCGAAAGGGCTTTCCGGTTACCTGACGGGGCACTCACTGATCGAGGATGGGTTTATCCAGAAAACGGCGATGGCAAACCTTGACATAATCACGGCCGGGCTGAGAACGCCCAATGCCTCGGACCTGCTTAATTCGCCAAGGCTTGCAGAGCTGCTGCGGAAGCTCGATCCCGAATACGCTTTCATAATCTTTGATTCACCTCCAGTCATCGGTTTTTCTGACAGCCTGATACTTAGCGCTTCAATGGACGGCGTGATAATGGTGGCCCGGACCGGGCGCACCACAAGAGAAGCGCTCCATCAAACAAGAAAATCCCTTGAAAACATCAACTCCAGGATATTTGGTGTGGTGCTGAACGCCATGAAGCAGACGGACCTGAAATATTCATCGTATTATTACAGCGATTATTACGGGGACGATGAAAACAGCGAAGGCAGGCAAAAAAAGAAAAAGATCGGCCATGACCTTTGATCTCCGCAGGTTTTTTTTGTCCCTCGTCCCGGTTCTGGCCTTTGTAGTCCTTGCAAGGCCCGCTGTTTCAGAGTTCTATGCGTCAGAATTCCTTATGGGCAATAGCCGGGCCATCCTGATGGCCCTGGCGATTACCGGAGAGGACGCGAGATACTCCAGGGCGCTGGGCTGCGAGTACCGGAGCGCTTCTGGGACAGCGAACCTGGAGAAAGCCGCAGTGTTCTATAGGGAATCCCTCGCGGCAGACCCTCTGGACGCTCAAACCTGGCTGTCACTTGCCCAGGTGTACGGCAAGACAGGGAAAAAGGACCTTATGGATTTTGCATTGAAAAAGGCCCTGGACGGGAGCGCGGGGGACCCGCGGACTATCTGGGATTCTGGAGTATTTTTCCTCCAACTGGGCAACACCCATGAGGCCATTGAGCAGTTTAGAAAGTACATCCTGATAAACCCGGACGAACAGCAAAAAGTATATGAGTTGTGCGTCACACTTGGGCTGGACCCCTTGTACATGCAGGATAAACTGGTGCCGCCGGAAAAGATCTATCTGCACCAATGGTTCGATTTTCTCCTTGATTCCAACCTCACGGACGCGGCGGGTTACGCATGGGCAAAACTGAGGCAAAGCGGGCCGGGGGCCGGCGATTATCTTAGATATTGCTGCTTCCTCATAGACAAAGGGCGGTTCACGGATGCCCTGGCAGTCTGGAACTGTTTTTTCGGCCCATTGAAAATGGTCCACAAGAACGGCCGGATATGGAATGGCGATTTTGATCTGCCGCTGCTTGAGGGCGGCTTTGATTGGCGGATCGGCAGGGCAAAAGGGGTCCGCATTTTTCTGGACCGGGACGTAAAAAGGAGAGGGCGGTATTCTCTTGGCGCGTCTTTCGATGGCACTACCAACCCGGACATATTTCTGGCCAGGCAGGTCGTCCCCGTTGAAAAAGGACATTCCTATACGGTTTACGGCTACATTAAGACAACGGGAATAACCACTACGAACGGTATTTTTTTCGAAGTGCGGGGGTATAAGTGCGCGGGTCTGGAAAAAAACTCGGAGCCTGTTACGGGAACGAATTTCTGGAAGAAAGTGGCAGTTGAATTCAGCGTGCCCCCTCAATGCGGCGCCGTGACCTTCGGGATCAGGCGGGCCGCCTCCACCAAGCTAGACAACAGGATAAGCGGAGACATATGGGTAGATTCCATTCATATGACAGATTCCATCCGTATGACAGAGCGGGGCGCGGACTAGGCCTTACCGGAAGCGGACTGGTTATTATCGCCGCGGTCTCCGCGCTTCTTTTCGGCTCGGTTGAATACTGGGCCGCAGCTTTGGCGGGCGCCATGGTCGTTATCCTTTTCATAACGAACCTTTTTACCCCCTGGTTGAAGGCCGGTATGCACAGAGAGGTTTTTTATGCGGCCGCGGCTTTGACTGCTTACCCCCTGTTCCAGATTTTACCTCTGCCGGCCTTCGTCCTCTCGGTGCTGCAGCCGCGCACAGTCTATCTGTCCGTGTTGGACCCCTCCGTGGCGCCGGCTTTTCACGGCATTACGCTATATGCCTTCCCCACGGAGACGGCCCTTGCCAGGCTGATCATCTATCTTATGATCTTTTTTATGGCCGCCCTGCTGCCGGAGCAGGGCGGGGCAGTTTATGCCGTTTTAAAAGCGCTTTCGGGCTTTGGTTTCATCCTGGCCCTTTTTGGCATAATTCAGCACGTCGCCGGGAATGGGAAGCTGTACTGGCTAAGGCCCCTCAGCCATGGGGGAAATCCCTTTGGTCCCTTCGTCGACAGGGACCATTTTGCCGGTTATATCAACATGCTTATCCCGCTTTCGCTGGCGGTGTCTCTTGCCTCCCGGAAGATAGAGAAAAAAATGCTCTTTGCCTTTTTTTCTCTCATAATGACCTTTTCGGTTTTCCTGACCCTTTCAAGGGGCGGCGTCATGGCATTCATTTCCGGACTCGCGGTGTTTTCCATCCTGGTGGTCCCAAGGTCAAAAAGAAATGGTTCAAAATGGCAATCTGTGATATTGATCACGTTCGCCATGTCTCTTGCCTCATTCGTTCTGTACGCGGGAGTTTCGCCCCTTGTGGAGCGTTTTTCCGCAGATGGCATTTCGGATGGTCAGAGGATACTTGCCTGGAAAGGCACATTGGCCGCTTTCCGGGACTTTCCCATCTTCGGGACAGGGCTCGGCACCTTTCGATATGTATTTACCTTTTACCAGCCTCCGGGCCTGCACCATTACTGGTCTCACGCTCATAACGATTACCTTGAGCTGTTGCTCGAGGAAGGGGCCGCCGGGTTTTTGACAGGAGCGGTGTTCATTTTTACCGTCTTGCGGCAAGTATTTAAACGGGCATGGGAGGGGAAACAGGCCTATCTGCAAGCCGGGTTCGCCTCCTCGCTGGTTACGATCGGCGTACACAGTCTGGTCGATTTCAACCTCCATATTCCCTCCAACTCCATATTGTTCTTCATGGTCCTTGGTCTGGCCATGGCTGCCGGAAAGAAACAAAGGCAACGTAATTAAATGAATTATACGAAAAGTGGTATAATATAACACCGTGAACTCACTGCCACTTAAAAGTATAGACCTGTTTTCAATGCTTTCCGACGAAGAACTGAACGAGATCAGCAGCAAGATAACCGTCAAGAAATTCAAGAAAAATGAAGTTATATTGCACGAGGAAGACACCAGCGAGTTCATGTACATCATCCTTTCAGGCAAGGTCAAGGTCCTGCAGGTGACGGAAGAAGGGCGGGAAACGATACTGGCGTTCCACGGCGCCGGGGACTTCTTCGGGGAGATGTCGCTGATCGACGGCAAAACGGTCCCGGCTGCCGTTGCGGCGATCGAGAACTCCGAAGCGGCCATAATATCCAAAAATGATTTTTACTCGCTCCTGTTCGTCCAGAACAAGGTGCTTGTGCAGTTGCTCAGAATATTTTGCGCCCGCGTTCGCGGGGCCTATGAGAGGATCCAGATACTAAGTTTCAACAACGCCGCTCAAAGAGTAAAAACGCTTTTAATGATGCTGGCTGAAATGAACGGCCAAGAAACCGGGAAGGGGACCAGGCTGAACCTTAAGCTTACGCATCAGAACATAGCGGACATGACCGGTATTACAAGGGAAACCGTTACGAGAATACTCAACAAGGCCCAAAAAGACGGCGATATATTTTTTGAGGGTAAAACCATTTACCTTAACAAGGAGTATATCCAGAAAGATTTCAATATCCGGAAGTAGTATATTCCAAAGACCATTCTTATCATCTGGCCCCATTTTTTACCATAATACCTGCATCCGGTCTCACACCTGTTCCGTTTTTCAATGGCAGAAGAAGATACGTCTTTTCCGGCGCGTTATTTTCAAAGTCAGGTCCGTTTACGCCATCACCGGTTTTTGAGTTCATGACCGGCTGCGGGAAAATTTTCCCCGCTCTCGCCCCTGGCATAGCGCCCTCTTTGATCACTGGGCCTTTCTTTAAACCGGGAAAGGAAAAACTCCCCGCCCGGGCAAATATTGATATGAGGGCCGAGATCATGACTATGACGCCAGCCAAAAAAAGGATGGAAGACAGCCTGTGCCTGAAAAAGTTTTTAAGGATTCCCCTGGCCGGCAACCTGATATCTTTTTCTTTCCTGTTATCCGTCCGGTGTCTCCGGTCTTTTTGTTTTTCCCGGAAGACCAGCACCCTGTTGGGTTTTAAGGCCTTGATGTCAATCGCCCTTCTATAGGCCTCGTTTATTTTTTTTGCGGCTTCCTCTCCAGGCTGGTCTTTTTCGCCGGGATGTCTGTCCGGATGATAGATGGCTATCAGTCTTTTCCACCTGTGATGGATGTCTTCCCTTGTTGCAAAAGGCGACAGCCCGAGGGAGACAAAGGGATTGCTTTTTCCATCGAACAAAAGGAATTCCACTATTTTTTTTGCCGCGGGCCTTATATTTTGCAGTGGGATCTTTCCGAAAACGGATATGGATTCTGCCAGGTCACCGCTCTCAAGCACCCCCAGCACGACCTCATAACTGTGGAGAGCTGCCTCTCTCATTTCGCCGCGGAGAAGATCTCCCCTTGTCACCTCCCGGATGAGCCAGACGGCAGAAAGGAATCTTGCGCCAGAAGTTTCTTTTTTATTGTTCATTTCCTTTTCCCGGGGATGAACAGCATGTCTGCGGCAAAAAACAAAAAACTCAGGCTCCGGACCGTCTGGATTATTCTTTGAAATAGCTCGAATAATAATTGGAATAATAATTGTATTTCAGGTCGTTTTCCCTTATGCCGTTCAACACCACTCCAAGTATCTTGGCGTTTATGTTCCTATATATCTTTTTTGTCTCGGACAGGACCTGTTTTGTGGTCTCGCCGGCCTTTATGACAATGACCGACCCGTCAACTATCCTGCTCAGATATATGCTGTCGGACATACCCATCAGCGGGGGCGAATCAATTATCACAAAATCGTACATGGTGTAGAGCGCTTCCAGCAGGTCCTTCATGCGCCTGGAAACGACCAGTTCGGATGGATTTGGGGCCAGCGGCCCGGAGGTTATGATATTCAGGCCATTTATCTGCGTCTGTTTGATAAGTCCTTCCTCGAACTCCGCGTTCCCGGAGAGGAAAGTGGAGAGTCCTATGGCGTTGTCGGCGCCAAAAGAGTGGTGGAGCTTGGGCTTCCTTAAATCCGCATCTATTATGATCCCGTTGCCGGTGGATTCGGCAAGGGCCATTGCCGTATTTATGCAGATAGTCGTCTTGCCCTCCTTTTCTCCCGGGCTTGTGACCAGTATCGTCTTGGGGGGCTTTGAGGATGATGAAAGCATTATGAAAGTACCTATGGAACGGAATGCCTCGGCAACTGGGCTCCGGCTCTGTGAATAGGTGATCAGCGGGCGTTTTACGATCGCCGGGAATTTTTGCAGGGGGATCATTCCAAGGGCCGGAAGGTGCGTGGCCTTTTCTATCTCGTGTGTGTTTTTGAATGTGTTGTCAAAGTACTCAATAAAGAAGGCCAGGCCTATTCCGCCTCCCAGGCCGAACACCATGGAAAGGAGGATATTTAAAGGCTTGTCGGGTTTATAAGGCACCATGGGAAGCTCTGCCCTGTCCAGCACCTGTATGTTGGTGTCGGTGCGCGTAGCGGCCGCGGTAACCTGCTTCATCCTGTCCAGAAGGGCGCCGTAAAGGGCCCTGTTGGCGTCGACGTCCCCTTTCAATATCTGGTACTGTGAGTTTGCTTTCTGGTAATTGAGGATTTGCGCCTCCTGAGCCGAGTATTCCCGCGCCAGGTATCTCTCGTCTCTCGAATCCGTCTGATAGTCCGAGGTAACCGACCCTATGACCGTTCTCTTTTCGTGGGCTATACTGCGGGAGATGGCTCTCATCTGGCTTTTAAGCATCTGCATCTTCGGGTATTCGGGCTTATATATATTGAGGAGGTTGTAATACTGGGCCTGCAGGGATGCGTACTGCTTACTGAGCTCCTGAATGAGAGAGTTGTTGACGAGGACGGGATTTTCAATGCCGGTTCTGCCAAGCTCGGCATGAAGCGCCTGGGCCTGAAGGCGTTTTGTGGTGGCGGCATTGAGGGCCTGCGATATCTCAGCCAGCTTTTCAATCATGATGTTTTGCTTGTTGTCCTTGCTGTCTACAATGAGCATCCCGTTTTTGGACGCGTAATCGTCCAGGGCAGCCTCAGAGGCCTCGACCTTGGACTTAAACAGGTCCAGTTGCTTTTGAAGCACGGCTCCGGTCTTTTTGGAAGTCTCAAGTCTGCTGTCAATGTTGAAATCAATATAGCTGTCTGCCAGTCCGTTTGCCGTGTTCCGGGCAAGCTCAGGGACCGGCGATATGAACGATATCCTTACCAGCTGGGTTTTCTTCTCCGGCATTATCTGGACCATCGAAAGAAATTTGTCCTCCAGGGAACTGTATTCCTTATCAGAGGGCGCTTTTGCCTGTTGCGAGGAAACGCCGTCTGCGCCCAGTACGGGGATGAGACGGACCAGCCATCCCTTCATGGCCGCAAATACGCTCTTTCTGGCCCGGGGATTGAAATCCGGGTTATCATACAACTGTAACGTCTGTATGGTCTTTTTGGCCAGCGCCCGGCTTGTGAGAATCTTGTACTGGGTTTCATAGAAATTGTCAGAGGGAGGCATACCCGGATTATCCTTGAACGTTATCGGCGCAGGATTTCCAGTGTTTATCCTGATGACTGCGGTGGCCTTGTAAAGGGGCCGCATCGTGAAGGTGGAAATAGTCACGGCAATAATGACGCAAAGTGCAAATGAGATGACTATCCATTTCCTTCTTAAGATAACGGTGAGGTAGTCTCTCAGGTGAGTTTCTTCCTGCGGCTCGAAATCCTCGAGTCTCATCCGTTCCGTAGAAAGCTCTCTGGCCTCATACGGTTTTATCTCGTTTTTCGGGCCTTCGCCTTCTATGCTCATCCCCCTGTCTCCTCTCTGGTTTTATGATCAGACATGCGCACTTCTTCCATCGGATTTTTTAATAATATGAGTACTTGCCAATATTGAACATCCCGATGCTCAGGCTGGTTGAGATCCCTTTCAATATGGCCTTAAACCCGTTCTTGGGCACTACGATGATGTCCTTGTCCTCCAGGGTTATGTCAGGGCTTTTACCGCTTATTATCTTGTTGTAGTTAACGGCAATGACTTCTCTTTTAGGCTTTCCGTCGTCCCTGTAGATCTTTATGCTGTCTTTCATGGCCTCAAATGAAAGCCCCTTTGCCATGGTCAGGGCCTGGGTAACTGTGGTGGCCCCTTTTATGGGATAGGAGCCTGGAGCCCCTACCGCGCCGTCAACAAAAAAGACTCCCCCTTCGGGGACATTAACTATATCGCCCGACTCCAGAGGAATATCCAGCCTGGTGTCGCCCTTAGCCAGCAGCCGTTCAAGGTCTATCACTGTCTTTTTTTGGGGCTTGCCTGACGGAGAGACCCTCTCCACAATGCAGACGTTGCCGGCTGTCGGGGAAAGCCCTCCGGCCATGGACAGGACATCAAGCAGGTGGGTGCTGCCGGTTGCATAATAGATCTTGGGCGTTTTTACTGCTCCCAGGACCGCGATCGGCTGGCTCCGGTATTCCTTTATGAAGACGCTTACGGTAGGCGTCTGCAGATAACGGTCAAGTTTTTTTGCGATCAGGTTTTCCAGTCCGCTGACGGTATGTCCGCTCGCCTTGACCTTTCCGGCAAGAGGCAACCCG
>JAKAGP010000052.1 GCA_021825785.1 Nitrospirota bacterium | reverse complement strand
TCATCTTCCCGTGGACTTCCTTGTTTATGATGATCACAGGCGCTATGGAGCAAGCCCCCACACAGTTCACTCTTTCAAGGGTGAAGTTCATGTCTTCCGAGGTCTCCTGCCCTTCAGGAATGCCAAGCTCCCTGCCCAGGATGTTTATCAGCCTCTCGGAGCCTTTTACGTGGCAGGCGGTGCCACAGCACGCCGTTATTATGTTTTTGCCCCTTGGTTTGAAATGGAACTGCGAATAGAAGGTGGCCACCCCGTAAAAATGGCTTTTGGGTATCTCCAGCCTGTCCGCTATGAAGTTGACCGCCTCCTCAGGCACATACCCGAAATGCTCCTGTAGCTCCTGAAGGATGGTTATAACGCTTCCTTTTTCCTTTCCATGCAGATCACAGATGCCTTTCAGTTTCTCGGCATTCTCAGCTTTAATATTTTTTTCAACGGTTTCAGACATCCGGACTTTCTCCTTGGGACCGTGTTTTACTTTTTAAACCGGTAAATTTCTAGAGTCTGTCATTTTAACAACCGGCCGCTTTCATTTTCAATGAGCCAATGAAAACATAAATAAATTCAATAGCCATCAGAATATTATAAAAGATATTTTCAGAATTTTTAAACATTCTCGTACGAAAATTCAAAAATATTCTTTAAATATGCTAGAAAGGGACTGATAGATTTTTTCCGGAGCAAGCGGTGAAAAAACAAGAAAAGCCACTGGGCGCGGCCTTCTGCCAGCGCGTAAGGCCAGGGTGGGTTATAATTGACCTATGATCTACCTTGACAACAATGCAAGCACAAGACCGGCCCCCGAGGTTTCGGAGGTGATCTGCCGGGCACTTGACGAATTTTACGGCAACCCCTCTAGCGGCCACATATTCGGGCGGCAGGCGAAGGCCCAGATCGAGCAGGCAAGGAAAAGCGTGGCTGACCTCATAGGAGCAGAAGAGCCCGGAGAGATATACTTCACCTCCGGGGCGACCGAAGCGAACAATATCGCGATATTTGGAGCGGCCGCTATTGCGGCCTGGGGTGGAGCGGCCGCCATGGCTGACGGTCCTTCTGCCGGGAAAGGACACATAATCAGCCAGCAGACGGAGCACCCGGCCGTCCTTCAGCCGTTAAAAGTCCTTCAGGGCAGGGGGTTTGAGATAACCCTGCTGCCAGTGGACGGAGACGGTGTGGTCAGCCTTGCGGCTCTAGAAAAGGCGATAAGGCCGGACACCGTGCTTGTGACCATAATGCACGCAAATAATGAAACAGGCGTCATTCAGCCCATCCGGGAGGCCGTGAACATCTGCCGGGAGAAAAATAAAAAGCAAAAAATTCTTTTCCATGCCGATGCGGCGCAGTCGGTTGGAAAGATCCCGGTAGATGCCGGGGTTTTGGGGGTGGACATGCTTTCCATTGCGGCCCATAAATTTTACGGTCCGAAAGGGATAGGCGCGCTTTATATTAAAAGAGGGGTACCGCTCGAAAACATCCTGATGTTCGGGGCCGGGCACGAAAAAGGGATGCGGCCAGGCACGGAAAACACGCCTTACATTGCGGGCCTGGGCAAGGCCTGTGAGCTAGCCGGAAAGGAACTGCCCGTCCGGATGGAGAAGCTTGAGGGTTTGAGAGGCATGCTCCGCGGGCTCCTGGCCCAGGCGTTCCCAGGGCTGAAAGTAAATGGAGGAAACGCCGGAAGGCTTCCAAACACACTGAATGTCTCCTTCCCTGGAGTGGATGGGAGTTTGCTGGTGGAAGCCCTTAAAGACAACGTTGCCATCTCCGCCGGTTCCGCCTGCCATGAAGGGAAAAGATCGCCCTCCTCTGTGCTTAAGGCCATGGGGGCAAGCGACGATGAGGCGTTTTCTTCGGTCCGGATAACCCTGGGAAGGGAGAATACGGAAACGGAGATCAAAGAGGCGGCAGCGCTTCTCCAAAAGGCTGCCCTTCAATTGGCCCAAGCACGGTAAGCACGGGGCTTTTCCCCTTGATGATCATTTGGGCGGCTTCCCTCAATTTTGGGAGAGTGACGGCATCTATCTGCTCTATTATCTCCTGCGGCGTGAAATGCCTGCCAAAATATATCTCCTGCTTGGCAATGTTTTGCATGCGGGTGGATGTGGATTCAAGACCCAGTATCAGATTGCCCTTAAGCTGCTCTTTCGCCCTGTCCAGCTCCGCCTGTTCGAGCGTATCCGGAAGGGCGCTGAAATGCTCGTGGACCAGAGAGACCACATCTTCCGCCTTCTTTTTTCCGGTCCCCGCGTAAACCCCGAATATACCCGTGTCCATGTAAGAAGAGGCGAATGAATAGATCGTGTAGACGAGGACGCGTTTTTCCCTTATGTCCTGGAAGAGCCTGTAGCTTATGCCCGCTCCGAGTATGGTGTTCAATATGTAATACTCATAGCGTCCGGGGTAGGACTGTGGGAGCCCCTCGATGCCAAGGCATATGTGCACCTCAGAGAGGTTTTTCCTGTAGACCCTTGCCCCGCTGCCAAAAGCCGGCGCGGCGGTATGGCAGGGCTCAGAACCCCTCCTTAATGAGCCCAGTTTTTCGTTAAGTACGTCAAGGAGCTTTTGAGGCTCGAAACTCCCCGCGCAAGCCACTATTGTGTCCCGGGTGCCGTAAAACCGCCTGACGTGGTTGGTGAGGTCGCTCCTGCCTATGCCCTTCAGGGTATCCCTGGTCCCAAGGACCGGCTGGCCTATCCCCGTCTTTCCCCATATGTCGGTGCTGAACAGGTCGTGAACAAGGTCGTCCGGGGTGTCCTCGACCATCTTTATCTCTTCCTTTATTACGCCGCGCTCCTTCTCGATGTCTTCATCCAGCAAGGTGGAGTGGCAGAATATGTCGGAGAGGATATCGAGGCCCTTCTCCATGTGCAGATCCAGGACCTTGACATAAAAAGCGGTGTTTTCCTTGGAGGTAAAGGCGTTAAGATCCCCGCCAATGTTATCTATTTCAAGGGCTATGTCCCGGGCGCTGCGTTTTGCCGTACCCTTGAAGAACATATGCTCCAGGAAATGGGATATGCCGTTCTTCGCGCCAGGCTCATTTCTGGAGCCTACTTTAACCCAGATGCCTGCAGTAAAAGAGCGGACCCCTGAGAGCCGCTCCATCACCACCGTTATCCCGTTTTCGAGAAGCTCTTTCCTGAACAATGGGCCTCCCCTTCCGACCGGGGTCTTCAGATTTTAATTTTTTTATATCTTTAGCTTTTGATGAAAAAAAGTCTAAGATGCACTATGTTCTTGTCTTTGCTTTTTTACTCGCCGGGCTCCAGAAGTTCCTTCCTGGAGAGTCTGACGCGGCCCCGATCGTCTATTTCTATCACCTTTACGTCCAGCTCGTCACCTTCTTTCAGCACGTCCGTGACCTTCGCAACCCTTTTGTGCGATATCTGGGAGATGTGCAAAAGCCCGTCGACTCCAGGCAGTATCTCAATAAAAGCGCCGAACTCGGCTATACGCACGACCGTACCCTTATAGACCTTTCCAAGCTCCGCCTCGGCCACTATGCCCTCTATTATCGCCTTGGCCTTCATCGCCGATTCCTCATCGCTTGAGGCTATATTGACCAGCCCGGTGTCGTCTATGTCTATCTTGACGCCCGTTTCCTCGACAATGCCGCGGATCACCTTGCCTCCGGTGCCTATTACTTCACGGATCTTTTCAGGCCTTATGTGCATAACGTAGATGCGCGGCGCATAAGGCGCCAGGTTCTGCCTGGGGGCTTCCAGCACCTCTTTCATCTTGCCAAGAATATGCAGCCTGCCCAGCCTGGCCCTTTCAAGCGCCTGCTCCAGGATGGCCCTGTTTATGCCGGCCTTTTTTACATCCATCTGGAATGCGGTGACGCCTTTGTCGGTTCCGGTCACCTTGAAATCCATGTCGCCAAGATGGTCCTCAAGCCCCAGAATATCGCTCAACACGACTACCTTGTCGTCCTCGAGCACGAGGCCCATGGCTATGCCCGCGACAGGCGACTTTACCGGCACCCCGGCGTCCATAAGGGCCAGCACGGAGGCGCAAACTGTTGCCATGGAAGAAGAACCGTTTGATTCAAGTATATCGGAGACAACCCTTATCGTATACGGGAATTCCTCTTTCCCGGGGATCATCGGCTTGACCGCCCTTTCAGCAAGAGCGCCGTGGCCTATCTCCCTTCTGCCCGGTCCGCGCAGGAATTTTACTTCGCCCACGCTGAAAGGCGGGAAGTTGTAGTGCAGCATGAATCTTTTATAGCTTTCCCCTTCAAGGGCGTCGATCTTCTGCTCATCCTCGCCCGTCCCAAGGGTAGCCACGCAAAGCGCCTGGGTCTCTCCGCGCACAAAAAGAGCAGAGCCGTGGGCCCTGGGCAAAAACCCTACTTTGCCATATATTGGTCTTATCTCATCAGGCCTTCTGCCGTCGGCCCTGACGCCGGTATTCACGATCATGCCGCGCACGATCTTTTTCTCCATATCCAGGAAAGCCTTGGCAATGTCCTTGCTTCTGTCAACTGCTGGCTGATCGGCTCCGTCCGCAGGCTGATTGAGCTTTTCGACAACATCGGCCCTCACAACATCAAGGGCGGCCTGCCTTTTGAGCTTGTCAGGAATCGCAATGCACTCCTTCACCTTCTGCTCGCACATCTCCCACACGGCTTTCCTCAAGTCTTCGTCTATCACCGGAGGAGTAACCGCGCGCTTGGGCTTGCCCGCCTTTTCGCGCATCTCCTTCTGGAAACGGCAGAGCTTCTTTATCTCGGCATGCGCCGTCTCGATCGCCTCCAGAAGCAGCGCCTCGGACACCTGGGAAGCGCCCCCCTCGACCATGACGATAAAGTCCTCCGTGCCCGCCACTGTAAGGCTAAGCTCAAGGGCTTCAATTTCTGACAGGGCCGGGTTCACAATGATCTTGCCATCCAGATAACCAACCCGCACAGCGCCCACCGGGCCGCCAAACGGTATGTCAGAAAGCATGAGCGCACAGGACATTCCTATTATGCCAAGCACATCAGATACATTTTCCTCTCCGAAGGAAAGAAGGGTTGCGATACCCTGCGTCTCGGAGAAAAATCCTTCGGGGAACAACGGTCTGATCGGCCTGTCTATGAGCCTTGAGGTCAGGACTTCCTTCTCGGACGGCCTGCCTTCCCTTTTGAAAAACCCGCCGGGGATCTTGCCCGCGGCATACGCCTTCTCCTGATAATCTATGGTAAGGGGGAAAAAATCGAGCCCCTCTCTCGCCGTCTTTTGAGCTACGACAGTGGCCAGCACGACCGTGTCCCCGATCCTTACAAGGGCAGCGCCGTCTGACTGTTTTGCGAACTCTCCTGTTTCGACAATAAGTTTACTGTTACCGATACCGGTTTCAAATATATTCATTTTTATCTCTTTATTTCCGGATGCCCAAGCCCTCGATGACTTTTTCGTAGCCGGGCTTGTTGTGGGATTT
Organism: Nitrospirota bacterium; assembly: GCA_021825785.1. Next base: position 2,834 of record JAKAGP010000052.1, on the reverse strand, counting down.
CAGATAATCAAGGAGCTTCCTGCGCTTGCCGACAAGCTTAAGAAGGCCCCTTCTGGAATGATGATCCTTGGTGTGGGTCTTGAAATGCTCGGTGAGATAGCCTATTCTTTCGCTTAAAAGGGCTATCTGCACTTCAGCCGAGCCCGTGTCCTTCTCATGGATTTTGTAGTTATCAATGATGCTTTTTTTCTGATCTTTGCTGAATGCCATTTTTCACTCCTTGCCCTTTTCCAGGGGCTCCTTTTCTAATTATATTCCTCTTTAAGTAGGAATAATAACACACCTGCGCCGCTCTGTAAAGGAACTATTGTAAAAAATATTTTATAAATTGACAACTTCCGGTTTTGAGATTAAAATAATTGGGCATGCAGGCCTGCCGTGCAGCGCAGGTTTCCGCAAGGCAGCATTCATCAGAAAATCCGTACCGGATGCGCCCATAGCTCAGCTGGATAGAGCGTCGGACTACGAATCCGCAGGTCGGGGGTTCGAATCCCTCTGGGCGCGCTTTATTTTTCAAGGGCTTACCTTTCATTGTCAAATTAATTAGCTGCCGCGCTATGCAGTAAATATGCAGTCCGCTTTTCTTCCCCGGTGATATTCAGCATATTCACGGCATTCTGTAAATGATTCGGCGCTAGATGTGCGTACCTTAAAGTCATGGTCAGGCTCTTGTGTCCAAGGAGCTTTGAGACCGTGGTTATGTCTACCCCGGCCATAACAAGATGAGACGCAAATGTATGCCGGAGATCGTGGAAATGAAAGTCCGCTATTCCGGCCCTCCGGCAAGCCGTCTGAAAGCTTCTCTTTACGTCCTGGTAAGGGTTTCCGGTGTTCGGGTCATGGAAGACATAGGAAACGTCCAGCCGCCTTGTAAGGCCTTGTAGCGCGGCTTTGAGGGTATCGCTTATAGGAATGTCCCGGCGCTCCCCGTTTTTTGTCCTGTCCAGCCTGATAAAACCGTGCTTGAGGTCTACATTCTCCCATTTAAGAGAGAGGATTTCCCCTTTCCGGCATCCGGTATTCAGGGCAAAGGTAACGATTGTCTTAAGGTGTCCGGGACAGTTTTCAAGAAGCGCCCGGCATTCCTCTTTCGATAAATACCGTAAGCGCCTGTTATTTTCTTCCAGTAGCCTTACCTGGCGGACGCGCTTCAAGGTTTCCTCTCCGCACATTTCCCATTGATAGCCCTTATGGATACAGTGTTTGATCGTGGCAATAAGGCGGTTTACCGTGGCGGGCTTATTCCCCTTGTTTATCCGGTCGCTCTGGAATTGCTCAAGGAGCTTGGTATTGATCTGCCTTAATTGCAGAATGCCGAAAGCTTCCGTTAATTGAAGTATGCAGCTTCTTTTTGCCCTGAATCCCCGCTGCCGTTCACACCATTTCATGTACTCTCCGGCAAGCTGTGAAAAGGTGTAATTGGGGATTTTCTTGATAGGCTCAGGCTCCTTGCCGTCCCGGATAGCCTTCCGCTGATTTTCTAGCTTTGCCTGTGCTTCTTTGAAATTGGCGGTCCTTGTGGACTCTCTAATAATCTTGCCGTCCGGCCCGGCGTAACGTATCCAGTAAAAGTCTGAGCCGCGCTGCTTATAGATGCCCTTGTGCTTCGCCATGCTTCCTTTCACTCTCCTTTCTTTCCCGTTTTCTTTTCCGTGTGCTGCCCTTCCAGGCAGTCAAGTAAGGCCCTCATAGTATTACTCGGTGATCTCACCCCCTTTTCAAGATTGCAAACGTATTGCTCAGTTACCCGTAACAATGCGGCCAAATCCTTTTGATAAAGATTTAGCCTCTGCCTGAATGCCTTGATTTCTTCCGGCGTCCATTGTTTCATGTGTTCTATCTTATAGTTAAACAATGTTTAAGTAAAGAGATATTTATCAAGGTGCATAGTTTAGAGCATAGTGGCTATTATCTATTTGATTTAAAAGGGATTATTTCGGCGGTCATTTGATAAATAATCCGCAGGGCGGGCATGGCTTATTTTGCCGGTACATGGGGTTACTTCCGGGACAGTATGCCGCTGCATCCACTTGTCTATGTCCCGCTGCCGGAAACGTACCCCTCCCGATTGCCCGGCTTGTATCTTAAAATGCGGTATCTGCTTATTCATGACAAGCTTGTTGATCGTGCTTTCCGAAACGTGGAGATACGCGGCAAGACCCCTCTTATCGAAAACGGTGTCTTCACCGGCGCTCTTTCCGCTGCCGGAGATCATGGGCTTGAGCATTTCCAGAACCGCGGATGCTATTGCCTGGTAAGCTTCCGGCGATATGTCGTCTCTCTCGATCTTCACAGGGCCGCTGCCTTATGCTCGTGCCGTTTCCAGATAGCCATTCATGCTCCTATGCAATGGCATACCGTCACCCTCTCGGATCGCCCATCCGGAAATTTGATTTCTGATTTTCAAATCCGAAAAAAAATGACCGGCAATGTCCAGACATATCCCGGCATATTTCGCATCCCTGCATATGGAGTCTTGCTTGGATATTTTGCGTTCAAGCTCGTTCATTGGTTAGCTTTCTTTTCTTGGCCCTTGACCTGGATTACTAAGGTCCCGGAAACGGCCTGGTCCCGCTTCAAGTTCAAGGTGGCCTCGATTATCGACTGGGCCGCCCTTAGCCGAACGCTATCCTGATCGGAAGACAGGAGCTTCCGTAAGACCTCCACGGCCTGCCCTGCAATGCTCCTAAGGCTCTCCCGAGCGGTATCTATCATGGCCCCGGTCTGGCGCATGTATTCAGCTTTAAAGGCCGGTTCCTGGAGCCAGGCATAGAAGGTCTCCCGCGAAATCTTGGCCGCCCGGCAGCCATCGGTTACAGTACGGGCCGCAAGAA
>JAKAGP010000051.1 GCA_021825785.1 Nitrospirota bacterium | reverse complement strand
ACTTCAAAAAGATAAACGACAACTTCGGGCACAAGGCCGGTGACATGGTCCTGAGGGAGTTCGCCCAGATCATCAAAAGGCAGGTGCGGAAGACGGACGTCTTTGCCCGCTACGGAGGCGAGGAGTTCGTGCTGCTGCTGACGCACACGCCCATCAAGGGCGCCGTTACCGAGGCGGGCAGGCTGAGGGACCTTATAGGCACACACCGCTTCAGGGCTCTCGACGAAAAAACGGGCGTCACCGTCAGCATGGGCATATCCGCCTTCCCGGACCCGAGGGTGGCCGAAGCGGACGTGCTTATCACACTGGCCGATGATGCGCTTTTCAAGGCGAAAAACCGGGGCAGGGACCAGATAGTTCTGGCGTAAAGCTTGGCCGCATAGGGGCCCCGCCCCTATGACCCCGTGCCCAGTGGCAAGGCAGGCCCATGATTTCAGGCTCGGGGCTTGTCATGGATGACAATATTGTCACGGATGATAATAAAGGGCAATCAGGGCGTCTGCAATCCTTGAAAACCCCGATTCGTAATAATCCTTGGGCAGAAATCCGCTGATCTGCGCCCCGCCGGCGTATATAATGAGATAAACCATATCGTCTTCCCATACGGAGCAGACGCGGACAGGCGCGGAAGCGATCAGGGGATGATCGTTGTATTTGTCAATCGAAGAATAAATATTTTCAATATATTCTCCCAAATCCATCAGAACGAGATGCGGCCAGCCCGTCTCAATTTCATCCAGGCCGTGAAAATCCTGCGCAACAGTCACTTCGTATTCATTGGCCGGCAGCCGGAAGCCTGCATTTGCCGGGGACGGCCGGACCAGCAAGACGCGCTTTATGCCCGCGGCCGAATACCGGTCCCAGGCGAAATCCGACAACTCCATATCGGCTTTGCCGGATACCCTGCTTTTAACACCGAAAATTTCCCGCGCCCTTTGATCAATATACATTGTAATCCTGCGGTCTTCCCGATGGAATTTAATTCCGCATTGGCCGTGATTTTTCCAGATGACCTCCCCGGTTATCCAGAACATCTCCTGCCCCGGCAGTGAAAGCCCGAATTCCAGTATGGCCCCCTTCCCCAGGGGGACAGGCTGTGATTCAATGGCAAGTCCCAGCTTGCTTACGCTTATGACGCGGGCGCGATCGCCCAAAACGATGAGGTCTTCGCGCCTGAAAGCGATTTTTACAGGCGTGTCGGGCGAAGTGGTTACCCGTATATGTCTTCTTAGGTGTCCCGGAGCCATTTTACGCGATTATATCAACCCTCTATTCCGATTTTCGCAAATGCCGCAGCTATTGTTTTAATCGGGAAAGCAAACGGGAAACTTTAATTTTTTGGCTCTTCGTGGAAGAGGTGGGATTTTGGGGTCAGGTCTTGTGGGATTTTGGGGTCAGGTCTTGAATTTTGATGTTTCTTCACTTTTTACAATCCTGCTGATAGTTGAGTAATGCATGCCTAAAAAAGCGGCAATCTCTTTTTGGCCGTATCCATGGGCCAGTATAGCCTCTGCAATTTTTTTGTTACGTTTTGTTTTTTCAGTTTTCAAATTTTTAAATAAATCTGTGAGTATTGGCCTGTCCAGGAATCTTTGCGCTCTCGGAATTTCTTCCAACCCCTTTCTGTTTAGCTGGGCCATTACTTTTTTAATAAATTCTTCCGCACCGAGAATAACCTGTCCCTTCGCCTTTTTCAAGACGCTTTCCTCTCCTATGCCCTCATTAACAAATTTCCTATAACCTGCCGTGGCCTTATCACGTCTGTTTCCAAATTGGCTTAAAATCCAATCTGTTGTCAGACAGGGGGCCGGCTTTTCAAATCCAGCAGTTGCACGGTAACTGCCCCATTTCCATTGCTCGGGATCGGTAACTATCCGCGCCCTGACAGGATTTAATACTATATACCGGCCGACTGCCAGCAAATAGGAATCCTTCTCTATAAGCATGGCCTTATACCTGCCCTGAAGCAGGTGGCCATTTCTTCGATGCCGCTGATTGTAGACCTGTGTATAAACACCATTTAACTGGCGCATGCCCTTTGAAAGATTGCCATCCGGTGTCTCGACCAGCAGGTGATAATGATTTTTCATGAGGCAATAGGCATGGCAAATCCAGTTATATCTCTTATTTGTCCCAAGAATAATATTGAGGAAAACAGCCCTGTCCTCATCATCTTGATAGATGACCTTGCGTTCATTGCCTCTGGCGGTTATGTGATAAAGCGCTCCGTCATATTCAATTCTTAACGGCCTTGCCATGATGAGAATTTAGCATTGCGGAGTCATTGCGGAGTCACAATGTCAAGATTCAAGACCTGACCCCTTTATTGAGCTTTTTGCGGAGTCACAATGTCAAGATTCAAGACCTGACCCCTTTATTGAGCTTTATTCTCTTGTATATACTTCTCTTGGAAAAGAGCGGAAAACCATAAATAAAATAGTTGTTTTTGATAGGGGAGGGAAAGTCCTCTGGTCCGAATATCTCAACACGAAGGATATGATGACCCGGGTGGCGATTGCTGATGATGGAAAAACCTGGGCGGTTGGAACTGAAAATTTAAGGGTTTTTAGAATGTAATTAGCAATCCGTAAATGCTCTCTGAATTTCCGGCTTTCAGGGCTGTTTCCGACTTACTATCCGGGTTTCGGAAATTTCCGGCTTTCGTTTCCGGCTTTCGGGTTGGTAAATTTTGCGGGAGTTATAGAAATCAAGGGGTTAGATTGAGGGCGCGACGGCAAAAACCGCCTGGCACCATTACGCGAGGTTTCAGGAAATCAAGGCCTTTCTGTGTTAGTAAGTTTTCCCTGTGAGTCCTTCAAGTCCTTTGTTTTTCTTAGAGAATCCCGTTTTCTCCCGCTGATTCCCACCAAAACCCCTGTTTTTCTGAAACTACGTGTTAATAGACAACAGTGGCGGATTATGCCAGGGGCCGGCAGGGCCTTTTGAAGGCCGGGGCCGGGCTAAAAATCATTATAAAATCGGAGGTTAAGTTTTTTGGCTTGAACGGGAAAACACAAAAAAAGAGAGGCGGGGTGGGTTATACTAGATAAATGGAAGAAAAACCCTATCGCTCCGGGTTCGTCACTATCGTTGGAAGGCCCAATGCGGGCAAGTCCACCCTGCTTAACGCGCTTCTGGGGCAAAAGATCGCCATAGTAACGAAAAAACCCCAGACTACGCGAAACCGCATAATCGGGATAAAGACGCTCGAAGCCGCGCAGATAGTCTTAATGGACACGCCGGGCATCCACAAGCCCCACAACAGGCTCGATGAGGTCATGATGCGCGAGGCCAGGGATGCCATGCAGGAGGTGGATGCGCTTCTCTTCATGGTCGAACCGGGGCGGCCCGGCCCCAGGGAGAAGGAGATCATAGAGCTGATCGGCAGGGCGGGGGAAAAAAAGGCCGTATTCCTCCTCATAAACAAGGTGGACACGATAAAGAAGGTGAAACTCCTTCCCGTTATCGACGAGTATTCGAAACTCTTCCGTTTCGATCAGATAATACCCATATCCGCCCTGAAGGGCGACGGCGTGGACCTGCTCCTGGAAAAACTCCTCCCTTATCTGCCGGAAGGGCCGAAGTATTACCCCGAGGACCTTGTCACCGATCAGGTTGAAAGATTCATGGTTTCTGAGATAATAAGGGAAAAAGTGATGGAAGCCACCTTCGACGAGGTCCCGCACGCCGTGGCCGTCGAGGTCGTCAACTGGCAGGAGGGAGGCCAGCCTCAAGGGAGCCAGCTCCCGGACCAGCCCCAGGAAGGCCAGTCCCCGGAGGACTACGGGATTGCTGCTGCCGGGGAGGCCGCGGGCGGCCTGATCCGCATAAGCGCGGACATCTGGGTAGAGCATGAAGGCCAGAAAGGTATTATAATAGGGAAAAGCGGCCGGATGCTCAAGGAAATCGGGACAGCGGCAAGGCTGGACATAGAAAAACTCCTTAATGCGAGGGTTTACCTGCAGCTCTGGGTGAAGCTCAAGCGGGACTGGCGCGAGGACGCCAGGTCCATAAGGGAGCTGGGTTTTAATTTAGATCAGGAAAAAAGGCGGTAGACTTATAAGATGCTTGTTGAGATGAAAGTGGAAGGGCTGCTGTTCGACCCGAGGAGCAACATGTACATACTCCTGCTGCGGGAAGTGGAGGGGACCTCCACGCTTCCGATCTGGATAGGCAAGCCGGAGGCGGACTCCATAGCCCTTGCCCTGGGGAAGGTGACGACCCCCAGGCCCCTCACCCATGATTTGATAAGGAATATCATAGACGACCTCAAGGTGAAGGTAAGCAGGATCGTCGTTACCGACCTGCTCGAAAACACTTACTACGCCCTCATCCATCTGACGGACGGGAAGAAGGAGACACCGGTGGACTCCAGGCCCTCGGACGCCGTGGCCGTGGCGCTCAGGATGAACGCCCCCATATACGTCGAGGACAGCATTCTTGAGCTCAAAAATTCCGACGAGCTGGATGAATGGCTGAAGAACCTGAAGCCGGAGGACTTCGGCAACATAATGTAGATGCCCGGACGGACCGAGGGCATCGTCCTGAAGAGCCGGCCCTTCGGCGAGGCCGACCTCATCGTGGAGTATCTGACGCGGGATTTCGGCATCCGCCCCGCCTTCGCGAAAAGCCCCAGGAAGATAAAAAGCCGCTTCGGCGGCTCCCTTGAGCCCTTCACCCACGCCCGCATCTCGCTTATGGGCAGGGAGGACGCGAACCTGCCGCGGCTTACCCAATCGGACATCATAAGGCCGTTTCAAACCCTCCGGGAGCACTCCGGCGGCTTCGTTCAGGCCTGCGGCCTGGCCGCGCTGGTCATGAAACTCCTGCCGGAGCGGGAGACCCACGGCGCGCCGGACGCCTTCGAGCTTCTGCTCTGGGGGCTTGACGGGCTTGAGAGGGAACCGGGCTCCTCATTCGTCCCGGTGGTGTTCAAGCTGAGGGTCCTCGCGCTTGCCGGCTACGCCCCTTCCCTGAGCGGGTGCGCAAGGTGCGGCAGGCAATCGGAGGCTTTCAATTTCAGTTTCTATCCCCGCGACGGCGCCCTTCTATGCGGGGACTGCAAAAAGGACGCCCCGGCGATAAAAATTTCAGCAGCCCTCAAGGGCCTGCTGGGCAGCCTCCAGGCCTTCCCGCTGGAGAAGCTCGCGAGGATCAAGCCGGGGGAAAAGCTCCTGTCGGAGCTGAAGGGGTTTGTGGAGACACATTTCAGGGAGGGCGCAAACATCACGGTGAAGCCCGCAAGGCCGTTGTGAATTTTTTTGCAGCTCGGGGCTGCGGCCCACGGTATCGGGCCTGCCGCCTAGGCCAGCCGCGCCCTGCCTTCCTCCCGGTCCGGGTGCCTTTGAGGAGCCGGCCCGCGCGGCCCCGCCAGACGGCCGCGGCCCATTGCAATGAAGTAGGTGATTGCGGCCAGTCCGGCTATATAAAAACTGACGGGATAATTGCTGACAAGGGCAAGCAAAAGCCCTCCCCATGTGAAGGCGAGCCCCAGAAGCACCGATATGAGTATCGTCTGCAGCGGTTTTCTGCTGAGGTATTGCGCGGCGGCTGCCGGAGCGACGATAAGCGCGAAGACCAGCAGCACGCCCACTATCTGTATCGTCGCGGCCACCGTGGCCGCCAGCAGCAGCATGAAAACTATGGAAAGGGCCTTTGCCGGCACCCCGCGCGCCTCCGCGACCTCCGGGTCTATGGAGACGAAAAGCAATGGCCGGAATATGGCCGCAAGCGCGGCGAGCGTCCCCAGCGCCAGGACAATGGTCAGCATTATGTCCGCGGCAACGATGCTGAATATGGACCCGAAGAGCACGCCGGCCGCCTCGCTGGCGGAACCCGTATAAAGCTTCAGGAAAAGGACGCCCATCCCGAGCGCCAGGGACAGTATCATGCCTATCTCAACATCGCGCCCGCGCAGGCGCTTTCCGAGCGCCCCCATCCCAAGCGCGGCCGAGATGGTGAACCCAAGCGTGCCGGCAAGCGGATTGATGCCCAGCAGGGCCGCAAGTGTGGCGCCCGCGAAACCGACGTGCGACAGCGCGTGAGCCGCAAAGGCCTGCGCGCGCAGCACTACAAAATACCCGATTACGGCGGCGGTAATGGCGATGAGCGTGCCGGCGATGAAGGCGTTCCAGACGAATGCCTGAGGCAAAAGCGCAGTCATGCCGCTGCCGCCCCATGGTTTTCCCGCCCGCCTGACGCGGGCGGCAAAAGCCTCACTGGCAGATATACGCAGAACGATATCGCGGCGATATAAAAACTGACCGGCCATGAACTGACCGCCGCCAGGAAAATGCCGAGCCAGGTGTAGCAAAGCCCGAGGACGATGGAAAGGGCAATGGCGTTTACAGGCTGGTGCGCGATCCTCGTGGCCGTCGCCGCGGGCCCCACCAGCAGCGTGAATATCAGCAGGACCCCGACTATCTGCACCGATATGGATACGGCAATCGCCGCCAGCACAAGAAAGACTATGCCCAGGGCCCGGACCGGCACGCCGCGCGCCTCGGCCACCTCCGGGTCTACTGAAGCAAACAGCAGCGGGCGGAAGATTGCCGCAAGCGCAACAACGGTGACGGCGCCAAATACCGCGGTCACCATGACGTCTGAGGCGCTGATGCCAAGGATGGTCCCGAAAAGGATGCTGTAGGCGCGCTCCGCGTAGCCCTTGTAAAGGGAAATGAAAAGCGCGCCGAACCCGAGCATGAGCGTCATGATGATGCCGGTGCCGATGTCCTCCTCCGTCAGTCTTTTCCCGAACACCCCGACCCCCACCCCCGCGGTTATGGTGAAAAGAAGCATGCCGGCGAAGGGGTTTGCCCCGAAGACGAGCGCGCCTGCCGCGCCGGCAAATCCGATGTGCGACAGCGCGTGGCCGGCGAACGTGAGCCCCCTGATGACAAGGAAGTAGCCGACAAACCCGGCAACGACCGCCACGAGCGAGCCGGCGAGAAACGCGTGCTGAATAAAACCGTACTGGAATACGGAGAGCATGCGCATCATGTCTCCGCGCCCGCCACGAAGACGCGCCCGCCGCTGCGCACCACCTCCACCTTCGTCCTGTAAAGCTTCGAAAGCGTCTCGCTCGTAATTATCTCCTCCGGGGTGCCCATCACCCCCCGGCCGTCGGACATGTAGAGCACTTTATCCACAATGGGCAGCAGAGGATTTATGTCGTGGGTAACGAGCATGATGGTCACCTTCCTCTCGTGGCATATATGGGCGCCCTTCTGCTTCGAGGGGCAGAGTCTCTTCGTGAGCAGCAGGATGACCTCCTGCGCGTGGGTAATGTCCAGGTTGGAAAGGGGCTCGTCCAGCAGCAGGATCTCCGGGTCCGCTATGAGCGCCTGGGCTATCAATACCCTCTGCTGCTCGCCTCCCGAAAGCTGCCCGGCCGGGGCGTTCCCCAACCGGTAGACGTCCATTTCCTTAAGGACATTGTCTATCAATTCCTCCCTCTTGCGGCCGGACAGCCAGATGCCCCACCTGTTGCCGTCCAGGCCGAGACCTACAACGTCGCGCGCGCGCAGCGCGAGGTCCGTTTCGAGCACCCTGTGCTGGGGGGCGTATCCTATCTCGCGGTTGCCGCGCCGCGGCGGCTTTCCAAGCACTGTCACGCTGCCTTCGGCCTGTTTCAAAAGGCCCAGCAGCAGCTTCATGAGCATGGTCTTGCCTGCGCCGTTTGGGCCGAGCACGGCAACGAATTCCCCTCTTTTCACCTCGAAGCCGACATTGTCCAGGACGGTCCGGCCCGCAAGCCTGACTGTCACGTTTTCCAGGGAGATGACCGTTTCGTTTTCTTCCATATTTTTCTAGCGGCCCGTCGCCAGGGCAAGGGCGCGCTCCAGGGCATTCAGCTCGTCCATCATCCACGCCTGGTACGAAGAGCCCGGCGGCATGGTCTCCGATACGGCGACGACCGGAATGCCGTTTCTCCTGGCGGCGTTTTGCAGGTTCGTGGTGACGGGCGTGACCGTTTGGCTGTTGCAGATCAGGACTTTTACCTTTCTGCCGCTCACCAGGCTGTCAGTCAGACTGATGCTTCGGGCGGGCGGGTCGTTGCCCTCCGCAACGGCCTTCTCGAAAACGAAAGGCGTCAGGACGTTCAGTCCCATGGGCCGGGTCTGGTAGAGGTAGAGCGTCTCCGTCAGGGCGACGGGGGTGCCGGCATCTCTTGACCTGATCTCGTCCATCTTCCCGCGGATTTCAGAGAGCGAACCTTCAAACGCGGCCAGATTTTTTTCAAAAAAGGGTCTTTGGGCCGGCTCGATTTTTTCAAGCGCAAGGGTGATCGATTTCGCTAT
>JAKAGP010000050.1 GCA_021825785.1 Nitrospirota bacterium | reverse complement strand
CAGGTTCCATTGTGGGACTTTATCTTATTGTCTTCAAGGGCAGGGGCAGGAAAACCAAGGTCCCGTTCGGCCCGTTTCTTGCCGCGGGCGCTCTTTTAAGCCTGTTTGTGGGGCAGGAGATAGTTTACTGGTACATCCGGCATGGGCAGCGCTGAGCCGGATTTTTTCAAAAAATGAGCGCGAGTGTGCACCGAAGGTCAGCGGGCGTATGTGATAAATGCGCATATTCCCTGCATTCGAGATCACAAAGAGATTTAAAATGAGATGTTATAAATGAAAGGTCCTTTTTTGTCCCTGGTATCATTCCCCGTTTTTCTTCTCCCCGCGGTCCTTGCGGTTGCCGTTTTCCTGACCTATGTCCTGTCCAGGAAAATTTTCTTCGACCGGTACAAAAAAAGGCAGCAGGGCGGGGAGGAAAAATCGGAAGTCGGTTTCGTGGTGGACACCTTCCAGGACCTTGTCTCAAAACTCAAGGAAAATGAACGGGAGCTTAAGGAACTGCGCGCGAAGGCGGAAAAAAGGGCGGACCTGATCGAGAACCTCAGTAAGAACATCCTTGAAAGCGTGCCAAGCGGGGTCATAAGTTTTAACGAGGCGCTGGAGATAACGATGGTGAATTCCGCCGCGGAGAGGATAATGGGCTTTAAAAGGGAAGAGACCATCGGCAGGAAGCACAATGAGGTGCTTAAAGGGGATATAGCCAGGCTCATAGAGAAAAATGAGACGGTCAGCAGACAGGAGCTTGCTTTTTATCCGGGGATACAAAAAGGGGCCGGGATGGCGGAGGGAACTCAATCGCGGGAGAACATGGGGGGGGGCCGCAGGTTATGGGTCGGTTTTTCCGTGACCCCCTTGCGGGATGCCGCAGGCGCCAGGATAGGGCTGATACTGGTATTTACGGACCTTACGCAATTGAAAGCCCTGGAGCGGCAGGCCGAACTCAGGCGCAGGCTTTCAAGCCTGGGGGAGATGTCGGCGGGCCTTGCCCACGAGCTCAGAAATCCCATGGCGGTGATATCCGGTTACTCGAAAATGCTTTCAAAGATCCCCGCGGGACAGGCTTCTGAAGGTCAGACGCCGGCGGGTCAGGTGGCGGTAAGGGGGCACAGCGATGTGCAGCCCGCCGGCCAGGTTGTTCCTGCTCCCGATGGAGCGGGAAAAGAAAAAATTTCGGAAATGCAGCGCCAGGCCGCCTTGGCAATCGAAAAGGAAGTGGCGGCGATGAACTCAATAATCAACGGGTTCCTTTCCTTTGCGAACCCCGGTACGCCCGCTTTCGAGACCCTGGACAGGCAGCGGTTAGCTGGGATCTTGAAGACATGCCTTGACGCCGCGCTGGCCGGAGTTGCCGCCGTAAGGGCCTCTCTTTCGGTATGCGAGGAAGGGTTTTTCACCATAAAAGCCGATGAGATACTGCTTAAACAGACGTTCATGAACCTAATACAAAACGCGGTCCAGGCCATGGCGCCCGAAGGGGGCAGGCTGGATATTGACGTCTGTAGAAAAGAAAACGAGGTCCTCATTTCGGTGGCCGATACGGGCCCCGGCATCCCGGAGCAGATGAGGCAGAAGGTGTTTTTACCTTTCTATACGAGCAAGGAGGGTGGAATGGGCCTTGGCCTTGCCATAGTGCACAGTATCATACAAAGCCATTTTGGAAGCATCGAGGTTGAAAGCTCCGGAGAGGGCGCCACTTTTCTTATAAAGCTGCCGGTAAGCGAATAGACAAAACCGGATTTTGCTATCTTAAGCCATAAGCAGGGAAACCGCCCATATGGCCGCTAAAACAATAAAGCATGCCGCTCCGTAAAGGGCGGGCTTTCCCTTTGGCCTGCCTGTCCTGCCAAATCCAAGGAAAATGGTGGCGATGGCCGCCCCGATCCACCCAAGGAAGCCGAGTTCGGCCAATATGGACCAGAAAACGGAAGGCGCCCTGTTATCCCTGAATATGGCCAGGTATTTTTCCCTCTGAAGAGCGGCCTGCTCCGGTTTTATGCCCCCTTCTTTTATGAGCATCATGGTGTCCAGGGCCGCGATCTTGTTGTCGCACTTTTTTATCCAGTCGGTTCCCGGCCAGTCCGTTCCGGGCGTATAAAAGCTCCTTGTTCCGTAAAAACCGCTCCTGATGCTGGAGTAAGCGATAAGAGCCCAATCCGGCTTTCCTCGCGCCTCGAACATCTGGCCTATCTGCCAGAGTTTTTGGGCCGCTCTGCCTGCGATAGGCGAAAAAGGGACATGGAAATGGAGGGCTGTATCGTATTCCCTGATGGCCAGCTTCCAGTTTTTGGCGGCGGCGAATGCTTCCGCCTGCCGGAAGTGGCTTGCCTGGCGGTAGGCGGTCAGCGCCGCGGTAAGCGCAAACGCCGCCAGGACCAATGCAAGTATTTTTGTCTTTTTCATTTTAAACATGCGTCCCCTTATCTTAACAAAACAGGGCCCCCGATAGCTCCATTCCGGACACATCAGGCCGCCCTGTCATGTATAATATACATTCGCGTTTGAGCGGCAAAGCGGTTTTTTTTTGATTTTTGAAGCGCAACTATCTGTTTTTACAATAAAAATTGACAAGTGTCCCTGTTCTGGTTTAATCTTATAAAGGAGGCTCATAAGAAAAAATGCTCAAGACGATAGAGGAAGTAAGCTCCACAAAGAAAAGGCTGAAGATCGAGATCCCTTCTCAGACCATCGAGAAGGAGATAAGCCTTTCTTTAGAGAAGCTCAGGCAAAGGACGAGGATAGCGGGGTTCAGGGTTGGCAAGGCGCCCCTGAATCTTATCGAAAAGAAGTACGGCAAGGAAGTGGAGGGAGAGGTCCTTCAAAAACTGATCCCCAAAGTATACTCGGAGACGATCAGGGAGGCGCATTTAAAGCCTGTCGATAACCCGGTTTTTGAAGAGATGGGGGATTTCAAGAGGCAGGAGCCTTTCAATATGACGCTGCTGGTGGAGGTGATGCCCGGGATCGAGGAACTCAACTATACCGGCGTGAAAGTGAATGATGTGGAAACGGAAGTGAGCGAGCCCGATGTTGAGGACGTCCTCGGGCGGGTGCGCGAGGAAAAGGCTGTTTTTGAGCCTTCGGAAGAGCCTCTTGCGGAGGGAGATATAGCCATACTTGATTATACGGTCGAAGGTGAGGAGAAGAAATTCGAGGCCCATGTCTTCAAGGTCGGCGGTCCCACGATGCCGGCCGATTTTTCCCGCGGGCTGACCGGCAGAAAAAAAGGCGAAACCTTCGATATTACCGTGAACTTTCCTGAAGATTATCCGGTCAAGGAAACGGCTGGCAGGGAAGTCCTTTTCCATCTAACGGTCAAGGACACAAAGAAAGTCAGGCTGCCGGAACTCGATGATGAGCTGGCCAAGGACCTGGGGGACACAAACCTTGAAGAATTGAAGACGCATATAAAGGAAGAAATCCAAAAGTCCAAAAAACTGGCCGTAAGGAAGATGCAAAAGGCTGAAATAATGAAGAAACTCCTCGAGGCCCATACCTTCGATGCTCCGGAAGGCCTTGTGGAAAAAGAGCTCACGGGCATGGTGGAGGAGGCAGCCGCACAAAAAGGAGCGGGTACCGCGGAGGCTGGAGCGTCGGACGAGGCAGTGTTGCAGGCCTTGAGGAGCAGCCTCAGGGAAAACGCGGTCAGGAACGTAAAGGCAAGCCTTCTTCTGGAGATGATAGGAGAGCGGGAGAAGGTGGAAGTTTCCGAGGATGATATGAAGCAGAGGATAACCCAGATAGCGCAGAGGCTTTCCATTGCCCCTGAAAACGTAATCAAGTATTATGTTTCCAGGCACGGTTCCCTGGACAGTCTGAGGCATGCCGTGTTCGAGGAAAAGGTCCTGGACCTCCTTTTGGAAAAAGCGAAGTTCGAGAAGCTGGAAAAATAAAAAGGGCAGCGGGCGCAAAGTGAGCGAATCATGTTAAATAAAGAAATCCTTACTTTCGATTCCCGGAGGGAATAAAAATGAGCGTGATCCCTATAGTAATAGAACAGACAGGAAGGACCGAGAGGGCGTATGACATCTACTCCAGGCTCCTCAAGGACAGGATCATATTTCTTGGGACTCCGGTGGATGACTATGTAGCCAACATCATTATAGCGGAATTGCTGTTCCTCCAGAGCGAGGACTCTGAAAAAGACATACATCTTTATGTAAACTCTCCTGGCGGGGTTGTGACCGCAGGCCTTGCCATTTATGACACCATGCAGTTCGTGAAGCCCGATGTGGCCACCTACTGCATAGGTCAGGCGGCAAGCATGGGAGCGCTTCTTCTGTGCGCGGGCGCCAAAGGCAAGAGGTTTTCCCTGCCCAATTCCAGGGTGATGATCCATCAACCAACGGCGGGTTTTACCGGGCAGGCATCCGATGTGGAGATACACGCCAAAGAGGTCCTCAAGATGAAGGACCAGCTTAACCGTATAATGGCGCATCATACGGGGCAGCCTTTAGATAAGATACATACGGATACGGACAGGGACTTTTTCATGTCCGGTGACGAAGCCAAGGCCTACGGCCTTGTTGACGAGGTCCTTAAGACCGTAAAGACCAAGCCCTCGGAGTAAACGGAGGTACCAAAGTGGCCAAAAAAGACAATCCGGAATATAAATGTTCCTTCTGCGGGAGGGGGCAGGACGAGGTGCGCAAGCTTATAGCGGGCCCGACCGTCTTTATATGCGACGAGTGTGTCGGACTATGCAACGAGATCATCGCGGATGAGCTCTTCATCGAGGAAAAAGGCCAGGCGGGCCTTCCCAAGCTCCCTACGCCAAGAGAGATAAGCCGGTTCCTGGATGATTATGTGATCGGGCAGGAAAGGGCAAAAAAGACCCTTGCCGTGGCCGTTTATAATCATTACAAGAGAATATACAGCCCGATGGAAGGGGATATCGAGCTCCAAAAAAGCAATATCCTTATCGTAGGCCCGACGGGCACAGGCAAGACCCTCCTGGCCCAGACCCTTGCCAGGATGCTGGATGTGCCGTTCACCATAACGGACGCAACAACCCTGACAGAAGCGGGTTACGTTGGCGAGGACGTGGAAAACGTGATATTAAAACTCCTCCAGGCCGCCGACTACGATGTGGAGAAGGCGCAGAGAGGAATCGTATACATAGACGAGATAGACAAGATAAGCCGCAAGTCCGACAGCCCCTCCATTACGAGGGACGTTTCCGGCGAGGGCGTGCAACAGGCTCTTCTGAAGATAATTGAGGGGACCACTGCCAATATACCCCCGCACGGCGGGCGGAAGCACCCGCAGCAGGAATACATACAGGTGGACACAACCAACATCCTCTTCATATGCGGCGGGGCGTTCGTGGGGCTGGATGGCATCATAAAGCAAAGGACGGGGAAGCAGACCATGGGGTTTGATTTCAAGGCGTCCAAGGCTGCCTCGGACCACCAGAAGCTGGGCGATGTACTGTCCCTTGCGGAGCCGGAAGACCTGATAAAATACGGCATGATACCGGAATTCGTGGGCAGGATCCCGGTGGTGGCCACTCTTGACGAACTGGATGAGACCTCGCTGGTGAGAATACTCACCGAACCCAAGAACTCCCTGATAAGGCAGTACCAGAAACTGCTCTCCCTCGACAACGTGAGGCTGCGCTTTACGGAACCCGCCTTGAGGCAGGTGGCAAAAAAGGCCATCAAGAAAAAGACAGGCGCGAGGGGCTTAAGGAGCATACTTGAAGGCGTGATGCTCGACGTCATGTTCGAGGTGCCCTCCGAAAAGACTATAAAGGAGTGTCTGATAAACGAGGACGTCATCGAGAAAAAGGAAAAACCAGTCCTGATATACGAGAGGCAGTCGGCGTAACAGGCAGCAGGATACAGGCAGCAAGGGGCAAGTGAACGGATCGCAAAAAATCTTTCATTTGCCCCTTGAACTTTTTTTAGGCAGGCGTTAACCTGTAACCTGTCCCTTGAATGGAGGGGTGGCCGAGCGGTTTAAGGCGACGGTCTTGAAAATCGTTGTAGGGTAACTCCCTACCGTGAGTTCGAATCTCACCCCCTCCGTTTTCATTTTCCCCTTTCAGCCCTGACTAGACTCTGCTTAAAAGATCGTCCTCCCGTTTTCCCCTTGGCAAAAAAACCTCCGGAATGTTAATTTAAAGAAAATCGATATCTGGCTTTGCTTCTGGATTTTTGGCGTCCTCCTTGACAGGCAAGGACTGTGCATGTTAAAAAATAAGGGTTTTTTTGGAAAACAATAAAAAGAAAAACTCTTCTGCCAGGGGCAAAAAGTCAAAAAGAACAAAAAGGAGGTAGTGGATTGCCTATGTTCGCTGGCGGGGTACACCCGCCGGATAAGAAAGAGCTTTCCAGCTCAAAGCCGATAACACCCCTGAAGCCTCCGGCCAGGGCGGTGGTGCTCTTGAGACAACACATCGGGGCCCCCGCGAAAGCGGCGGTTTCCATTGGGGACGAGGTAAAGATAGGCACGGTGGTGGGACGCCCCGAGGGGTTTGTTTCCGCCCCCGTTCACGCGCCCGTATCGGGAAAGGTCATAGCCATCGGGGAATTTGACACGGCGATGGGACGCCCGGGTGAGGCTGTGGTAATAGAGAACGACGGGAAAGAAGATTGGGTGGAGCTCAAGGAAGCCCCCTCGTTCCTGGAGCTTTCCCCGGAGGAGATAAAGGAAAGGATAAAGGCCGCCGGCATAGTCGGGATGGGCGGCGCCACTTTCCCGACGGCGGTAAAGCTGTCCCCGCCGAAGGAGAAAACAGTGGATGTCGTCATAGTGAACGGCGCCGAATGCGAGCCTTATCTTACGGCGGACCACAGGCTCATGATCGAAAAGCCAGAAGAGGTCGTGGCCGGCCTCAGGCTCATCATGCGTTCGCTTGGCGTCAAGAAGGGTTTTATCGGCATAGAGGACAATAAACCCGACGCCATTGAGAAGATGGGAGCGGCTGCGCGCCCTTACCCGGAAGTGGAAGTCATCTCCATGGAGGTGAAATATCCGCAGGGAGCTGAAAAGATGCTCATAAAGGCGGTCACCGGAAGGGAAGTGCCGCCCAGAGCGCTCCCGATGGACGTTGGCGTCGTGGTGCAGAACGTAGGCACGACCTTTGCCGTTTATGAGGCGGTCCGCTATGGCAAGCCTCTAGTGGAGAGGGTTGTCACATTGACGGGCGAAGGCATACGGGAGCCAAAGAACCTGATGGTCAGGGTAGGGACCCTCGTCACGGACCTCGTGAACGCGGGCGGCGGTTTTTCCGCCGAGGCCGCAAAGGTCATATCCGGCGGGCCGATGATGGGTTTTGCCCTTGGCAGCCTGAATGTGCCTGTCACCAAAGGGACCTCCGGGATACTCGTACTGCCTGAGGAAGGGCTTTTCCATGCCAGTGAATTCAAGCCATGCATAAGGTGCAGCCGGTGTGTCGATGTCTGTCCTATGGGGCTTACGCCCGGACATTTGAGCGTGCTGGCCGAAAAAGGGCATTTTGAGGAGGCCAGGGAGCACAACCTGTATGACTGTTTCGAATGCGGTTCCTGCGCCTTTGTCTGCCCTTCAAAAAGGCCCATAGTGCAGCTCGTACGGCTCGCAAAATCCATGGTCAAACCGTAAAGAGAGGAAGGGTAAAATGGCCGCTGCCACTGAAAAAGGTAGCCGTGAACGCGAATTAATCGTATCAGTAAGCCCCCATATACGGAGCGAGGTCTCCGTGTCCAGGATCATGTGGACGGTGAGCATAAGCCTTATGCCCGCCCTGGTCATGGGGTTTTATTTTTTCGGCCCCAGGGCGATAGGGGTTGTTGCTCTCTGCATAGCGTCTTCAGTGTTCTTTGAGAACGTCGTAGGCAAGGCCATCGGAAAACCGGGCACGGTGTCTGACGGCAG
The DNA here is from genome assembly GCA_021825785.1 of Nitrospirota bacterium. Next base: position 445 of record JAKAGP010000050.1, on the reverse strand, counting down.
CGCCTTTTTGACCGGCCTGCTGCTTGGCATGAACCTGCCCGCATCTCTCTGGTCCGTGCACCCGTTTTTGCTGCATGTGCCGGTATTGGGGGCGTTCTTTGCAGTGGTGATAACGAAGCTCCTTTTCGGAGGACTTGGCTATAACATCTTCAACCCGGCGCTCATGGGCAGGGCTTTCCTGCTGGTCTCCTGGCCCCGCGCCATGACGACGTGGCTAAAGCCTGCCGCCGCTCTTGTGGGCCTTGACGCACAAACCACCGCCACCCCGCTTGGCATCCTCAAAGAACAGGGGATGGGCAAGCTGATGGAGGTGTTCGGCACCAAACAGAGCCTTTATCTCCATCTGCTTATAGGCGAAAGGGCGGGCTCCATAGGTGAGGGTTCGGCGCTGGCCCTGCTGATAGGCGGTCTTGATCTGCTATATAAAAAATATATAACCTGGTAC
>JAKAGP010000049.1 GCA_021825785.1 Nitrospirota bacterium | reverse complement strand
CTTCAATCTCTCTCCAACCGCAATGGATGTTGTCGCCATAACCGGCGCGTTCACGGCTCTTTTTGCCGCGACCATAGCACTCACTCAAAACGATATAAAACGCATCATCGCATATTCCACCATAAGCCAGCTTGGCTACATGTTCCTGGCCTGCGGCGTGGGGGCTTACGGGGCGGGCGTTTTTCACCTCTACACCCACGGTTTTTTCAAGGCCCTTCTGTTTCTCGGTGCGGGCTCGGTGATGCACGCGATGTCCGGGGAGCTGGACCTGAGAAAGATGGGCGGCCTCAGAAAATACATGCCCGTGACCTACTGGACATTCCTTCTGGCCTCTCTGAGCATCTCGGGCATCCCCGGATTTGCGGGCTTTTTCAGCAAGGACGAGATACTCTGGCGGGCATATTCCGCCGGGCCCCTCGGGAAAGTGCTCTGGGGCGTGGGAGTCCTTACCGCGCTTCTTACGGCTTTTTATTCCTTCAGGCTCCTGTTTCTGGCGTTCCACGGGAAATTCCGGGGCAGCAAGGAGCAGGAACACCATCTGCACGAGTCTCCCCTGTCGATGTCCGTACCCCTCCTGGTCCTTGCCGTAGGGGCGGTAGGCGCAGGCTGGGTGGGCATACCCCCTGTTATCAGCCGGGCCCTTGGCCTTGGACAGATAGATAAAATAGGGCCGTTCCTTGCCCAGGTGATCGGGGGCCCTGTTTCAGCAGGGACGGCAGCGGCGGGTGCGCCCGCGGCTCAGATGACCGCTATGGCCATATCCTCGGCCCTGGGCATCCTGGGTATCCTGCTGGCGGCTTACATGTATCTCTGGAACCCTGAATTGCCGGAGGCGATCGCCCGCACATGCAGGCGGGCCTACAGCCTCTCTTTCAACAAGTATTACGTGGATGAGTTTTATGACCATGTGATCGTAAAGCCTGCCTTCTGGGTGGCAAAAAATGTGATCGTGGGCGTCACCGACGGAAAATGGATAGAGGGCATCGTAAACGGTATTCCCAGGGCCATCGGTGTCTTCGGACAGCGGCTCAGGAAGGTACAGTCCGGCGTCACCCAGCATTATGCCGGCATCATGGCGCTTGGGGTCTTCATCTTCATCGCGGCGGCCCTGCTGTTGCGCTTATAGGAGAGACCAAAAAAATGCACGCTTTCATTTTTATAAAAATAAAAAAACCTTTCTCTGGCAGACTCCGGAAAGGCGTTGCAAAATGATAATGAACTCCCTTGGATATCCGGTGTTGAGCACCCTCATATTCCTGCCCATCGCGGGGGCCCTGCTGCTTGGGCTCATAAGCAGGCAGCGCGAAGGGCTGATAAAGGCATGGGCACTCATCGTAACCCTGGCCGTCTTTGCCGCATCGCTGCCGGTATTTTTCAATTTTGACAGGACCACGCCCAAAATGCAATTTGTAGAATGGCGCACCTGGATACCGGCCTTTCATACCGATTACCTTGTGGGCGTGGACGGCATAAGCGCCCTGTTCGTTCTTCTTTCCACCCTGATATCGGTGCTTTGCGTGCTGATATCATGGAATTCCATTAAAACAAGGGGAAAAGAGTTCTTCATGGCCATCCTCCTTATCGAGGGGGCAATGATAGGCGTCTTCTGCTCCCTGGATTTCTTCCTCTTTTACATCTTCTGGGAAGCGATGCTTATACCCATGTACCTGCTCATCGGCGTCTGGGGCGGCCCGAACAGGCTTTATGCCGCGATAAAATTTTTCCTTTACACTCTCGCGGGCAGCGTACTGATGCTCGTAGGGATAATCTACATGTACAACTATACTGGCGGGGATTTCAATATCCTTCACCTGCAGAGCCTGAAATATCCCCTGTCCATGCAGATGTGGCTTTTCTGGGCCTTCTTCGCGGCCTTCGCGGTTAAGGTGCCGATGTTCCCCTTTCACACGTGGCTTCCCGATGCCCACACGGAGGCCCCCACGGCAGGCAGCGTGATCCTTGCCGCGGTCCTCATCAAGATGGGCGCTTACGGGTTTTTGAGGTTTTCCATCCCGATGTTCCCTGACGCAACCAGGGCCATGGCCGTTCCCATGATGGCCCTTTCGGTGGTGGCGATCATATACGGGGCGATCGTCTGCTTCGCCCAGACGGATCTGAAAAGGCTTATAGCTTACAGCTCCGTTAGCCATATGGGATTTGTGACCCTTGGCATCTTCGCACTGAACATCCAGGGCGTGGAAGGCGGCATTCTCCAGATGCTGAACCACGGCATAGTGACCGGCGCGCTCTTCCTTTCGATCGGCATCATCTATGACCGTACTCACTCGCGCCAGATAGCCGACTACGGAGGGGCTGCCAGCGTCCTTCCGGTGTATGCCGGTTTTTTCATGATCTTTGCCCTTGCGGCTATAGGGCTGCCTGGCACAAACGGCTTTATCGGGGAATTCCTGATAATACTTGGCGGTTTCACCGCCAACAGGCTGGCGGGGGTCCTTGCCGCAACCGGGATTATAATAGGCGCTGCATACATGCTATGGCTTTACCAGAGGGTATTTTTCACTGAAGTGAATCCGAAACTAAAAGGGCTTCCGGACATAAGCGCGAGGGAGTTTATTGCCATCGCCCCGATGGCCCTGCTGGTTTTCTGGATTGGCATATATCCCAATGCCCTTTTAGGTTTCCTGCACCCCTCGGTGCAGAACCTCGTCGGCAGGTTTGCACCCCAGGGGCCGCAGCCAAGCCTGAGCGCCCTGGGCAGTCTCCTCAAGGCCCTTTTCGCAAAGGTATAATTTTTTACGGATAAAAAAAGGGGGTTCCTTGCCGGAGCCCCCTTTTTTTAATGAATCACCCTGCAATGAATCACCCTGGCGGGCTGCAAGGAATTTTTTTGTAGCCTACACCGGCTGCATCTGTTCTCCGCAGCAGATCAGGTTCACAACGTTCATCTCGCCCCACTCGTCCACGGAGACCATGAGGCCGCACACTTCGCAGCCATAGCGGCCCGCTTCCTGGGAAGCTGCCGCCTGCCTGGGAGCGGCCCTTTTCGCGGCTTTTGCGGCAGGCCTTTTCGCCACCGCTTTAGCGGGCCTGGCAGCTGAAGCCTTTACCGCCTTGGCTGGCTTTTTCGTGGTGGTCTTCTTGGCTGCGGCCTTCGTCCTGGGGGCCTTCGCCCCCTTTGCGCCAGCTTTCTTTACCGCCATAAATATCCATCCTCCTTTTGGGAAAATTATTTGAGCCGTCCTCAAGCTACATATACCACATAATGAGAGGATTTTGAAGGAAAAAAGAAAATTTTAATTTCTTTGATTTTGTTTTTTTTGATATTTTCTTAAAGAGTGCGCTTGAAGGTGAGTATGGACAGACTCATCATCGCCACAGTGAAGAGCGCAAGAAAGGTGAGGTCTCCCAGGATGTTGCCCATGCCTGCGTTCTTAAAAAGGATGGACTTCAGGGCATCCACCGCGTAGGCCTCCGGGTTTATCCTGGCGAAGGATTTAAGCCATCCGGGGAAACTCGCCACCGGATACACCGCGCCGCTCGGAAAAAAAAGGATCACGTTCAGAAACCCGCTTAAAACGCCCACGATGCGGGGATGGCCTATCCTCCCCATGATGGCGAACATCAGGCTGAGAAGGCACAAGGTGGTGAGGAGCACAACAAGCAGGATGGGGAAAAAATTTAAAACCCCCTTTGAAAAGGGGATGCCGGTTATCAGCACGCTCATCATGAATATCAGGATGGCGTTCACAGTGGTTATGGAAAGGCCGCTGATAATGAGCCCGCCCACGATATGCCCTTTTGAAAGCGGCGTGAGCAGGTAGCTTTCCTCAATACCAAGGAAACGATCCATGACCAGGTTGAACGCGCCCGTGGTAAGGGTGCCAAGGAATATGGCCATTATCACCACACCCGGGACGAGGGACTGGTAGTAGTCCACCTTGCCGTAGAGGTTTATGTCCCTGAGCAGGGGCTCCCCGGTTGGCTCCCTTACGGGCACATATTCCGATCTTATCGAAAGCAGAGCCGCGTCTATGAGGTTCCTTATGGTGTCAGCGGAGATGCTGCCCGTGTTATCAAGGAAAAGTCCGATGTCCGGCTTGCCGCTTACTGCCACCCTCCTGCTGAAATCCGGAGGTATGATGAGCGCCGCCTTGTATTTTCCGGCCCGCACGCCGTCCACCGCCGCGCGCTGGTCGTCCATGGGCAGCACCAGAAACGTCCTTGGGCCGGCCTGCACGGCCATAAGGTATTCCATCAGCCTTTTTGCGTACGGACCCTGGTCCTGGCTAACAACCGCCAGGGGCAGGTCCGTGAGCTTACCCTGGAAAGAGTTGCCAAGTATCACCAGGTAGATCATGGGCATGAGTATGCTCATGGCAAGCACAACCGGATTGCGTTTGAACTTTTTCAGGTCCCTTTCTATGACGGCAAGAAGCTTTGTCATCTGCCAAGCCTCTGGGGCATGCCGGCCCCTATCAGGAAACTGACCTTCCTGGCCTCTTCTTCCCTTATCGATTTTCCCGTGTAGTGAATAAAGACGTCTTCAAGCGATTGCTCATGGACAGAGGCCGCAACTATCGCCCCTCCGGAGGCCCTTACCACGTCTATAAGCTGGGGAAGGTTCTCAGCCCCGTTGTCCACCGAGGCGGCAAGGGAGTCTTCCTCCCGGCTCACCTTGTGAACAAAAGGCAATTTTTCCATGGCCCCGATGATCTCATCAGTCAGACCGCCTACCTTCAGGGTGACAATATCGTTGCCCGGTATGCCCGCCTTGAGCGCGGCAGGGCTTCCCATGGCTATTATTTTTCCGGCGTCTATTATGGCCACCCGGCCGCAGAGCAGCTCCGCCTCTTCCATGTAATGGGTGGTCAGGAATATCGTTATCGAATCCCCTTGCATGAGTTTCTTCAGCAGCTCCCAAACCACGCGCCTGGACTGTGGGTCGAGCCCTATGGTGGGCTCATCCAGGAAAAGCAGGGCCGGCTTATGGACAAGCACACGGGCGATCTCCAGCCTCCTTCTCATTCCCCCGGAATAGGTGGCCACAAGGTCATCCGCCCTTGGCGCAAGACCCACCATTTCAAGCAGATACTCGATCCTTTCTTTTCTTTCCCCTGAGCGGATGCCGTAGAACCGGCCGTATATGTCCATGTTCTCGCGGCCCGTAAGGTCCAGGTCGCTTGTCATGGCCTGGGGCACTACGCCAATGTGCTTTCTTACCCGTGCGGGGTCTTCCGCCACATCGAAACCTGAAACAATGGCCTGCCCGCTCGTGGGCTTAAGAAGGGTGGTGAGCATCCGTATAAGGGTCGTTTTCCCCGCTCCGTTGGGGCCCAGGAAACCAAAGAACTCTCCCCTGTCCACCTCGAAGCTGATCCCGTCCACGGCGGTGGCGGGGCCAAATTCCCTGGTTATCCCGGATACGGTAATCGCCTTGCCGTCACGCAACAATCTGGCGCCCCCCTTAATAAAAAAATGCCTCCACGAAAAATCTCTCCCTAAAATGCTCCCTAATCAAAGGGAAAAGAGGCCACCATACGAAAGATCACAGGCCTCTGCCGGGCGGTATCGTGACCTCCACCGTCATCCCCGGTTTCAATATCCTGTCCGGATCGTTAAGGACACTCACCTTTACCCTGAATGTCTTTATGTCCTCCCGGCCCCGGATCACGTCTCTTTGGGTTGCGAACTCCGCATACCGGTCTATCTCGGTGACCCTGCCCTTAAACACCTTACCGGGCACCCCGTCCACGGTAATATATGCCGGCCCGTTCAGCTCCACGCGGCCTATCTTTGTCTCATCTATGTCCACCCTTGCGTAAAGGCCTTTCATGTCCACGACGGTCAATATGGTGTCTCCGGGACTGACTGTCTCTCCCGGCTCATGCGCCTTGAATATGACGGTGCCGTCCACCGGGGTCTTTATGATGGTATCGTCGAGCTTGGACTGATAATAGGCCACGTTCGCCTGGGCCTCCTTGAGGACCGCCTTTGCGGACTCAAGCTGGCTTTGGGCCAGATCAAACCCGGTGACCGCCGCCTCCTTTTTTGCGCGAGCCGAGGCGAGTTTGGCCAGTGAAGAGTTGTACGCCGCCTTGTTCACATCATAAGCGGAAACCGATTGATCACGGGACTGCGTGGATATAAAGTTATCTTTATAGAGGTCCTCCGCCCGTTTTGCCTCTCTTCCGGATTCAGCTTGCTGGGCGCGGGCCATATCCGCATCGGCCGCGGCGCTTTTCGCGTCCGCATCGGCGCTCAGGATTTCCGCCTTCGAGTTTTCCACCTGCGCCCCGGCGGCCCTGATATCATCCCCCGCCTTTTTCTGCGCAGCCACGGCCTGCGCCAGCGATGCTTTTACGTCCTCGCTGTCCAGAGTGATCAAAACCTGCCCCTCCTTGACCTTGTCTCCTTCGCCCGCTCCCAGCCATGAGATGCGCCCCGCTACTTTAGGGGAGAGGTTCACCTCATAGCCGTCGATGATACCGGTAACATGGATGGAAGGAACGGCATTTTTATGCCCCAGGCGCAAGGCAAGCAAAACAGCAAGAAAACCCGCGGCAAGTATCGCCAGAAGCGGGATGATGATCTTTGCTTTTTTCTTTTTTGCCTTTTTTGCCTTTTTTCCGGCGGCCTCGTTAGTGTTAGCGCTCACTTACCTATTCTATTGCCGGGGGAACGGAAAAGTCAAAAATGGCTATATTTTATTTAACGGGGCTTTCAGCCCCTGGCCCTTGCCCCCTAAAAGGCAAAAAAACCAGAGAAACTCACAAGGAGCGGATGCAGTGAGCGCAGAGGGTGGCGCGGGCGCGTCACATTACGCAGCGGTCACTATGGAACACGGCGCGGTGTACACGGTGTGCCAGCAAACCAGTGAGACTGCACTTAGCGGAGCGAATGCGTCCGCTCCACACAAAAAAATCCCTGATGAACCAAAAAAAGAGACCCGCCGCGGGGAAAACACACGGGGGGTCTCTTTGCACCCTTGCCGGTAAAAAAATTTATCCGGCTATAATTTATTGGCCCACTAATTTATTCTCTACACCTGGGTGGAGAGGAAGACAGGCAGTGTCATGTGGGCGATCTGGTCCTGCAGCTCCTCTATGCCGTCGATATGGCCGTCCTCATCCTTCAGTATAAGCTCCAGTATCTCCCGGGTGGCGAAGTCGTTTACTTCCCCAGCCAGCTTTATCCCCTCATTGTATCCCTTGATGGCAACTTCTTCCGAGTGATGGTCGTTTTCCAGCTGCTTGGGGACATCGCTGCCCACATGGATTTCCCTAAGGTTGGAGACTATCGGGATGCCTTCCAGAAAGATTATCCTGCCGATAAGGGTTTCCGCGTGCTTCATTTCGGTGATGGCCCTCTTCTCAACTATTTCGTGCAGTTTGGCGTATCCCCAGTTGGCTGCGATCTCGGAATGCACCATGTACTGGTTAATGGCCGTCAATTCATCGGCAAGAAGGGAGTTAAGCTTTTCGATCAACTGTGGATTGCCTTTCATAATTAAAAAAACCTCCTCCGTATGATTAGTAATTTTATGGTCAAATAATAGCACTTTTTATGCTTTTTGCAAGAAACAAAAAAGGAAAATGCTGTTTTTATGCCCTTCGGGCATCGAATGTGAGGACTTTTAAATTTACGGTATTCACTCGCTTGCCCTGCGGGGTACGCTCGCTATCCATTTTCAGAGTCTTTTCATTATCTCCCTGGCCGCCACAACGCCCGAAGCCGAGGACTGCACCAGCCCCCTGCTCACGCCCGCGCCATCACCCACGGCAAAGAGGTTTTCTATCCCGCTTTCAAGAGACGAATTCAGCCTGGGTTTCATCGAATAGAATTTTACCTCTACCCCATAGAGCAAGGTGTGCCTTGAATTGATCCCCGGGGCCAGTTTGTCCAGGGCATCCATCATCTCCATTATATCGGTTAAATACCTGAACGGTATCACGAAGCTCAGGTCCCCCGGCGTTGAATCCTTAAGCGTGGGGACCACCGTGCCGCGCCCTATACGCTCCGGCGTGGAGCGCCTTCCGCTTTGAAGATCACCAAGCCTCTGCACTATTACGCCATGGCCCAGGAAGTTGGCAAGCCTGGCTATGTGCCTGCCGTATGAGACGGGTTCATGGAAAGGCTCCGTGAACGTGGTGCTCACCAGGAGGGCGAAGTTGGTGTTCGGCGTCCTCCTGGTGGAATAACTGTGGCCGTTCACCGTCCAGATACCCTTGAGGTATTCCTTCACCACCTCCCCATAAGGGTTTACGCAAAAGGTCCTCACCTTGTCGTCAAAGGCCTTTGAATAAAAGACAAGTTTCGGCTCGTAAGTGACCCTGGTCAGGGGTTCCATT
>JAKAGP010000048.1 GCA_021825785.1 Nitrospirota bacterium | reverse complement strand
ATTTCAGGCTTTTTTCTTTTTCCCCTTTTGTTTTATGCCCAGACCTCTATGGCCACCTCGGGGCACATCCTGGCGCAGATGGCGCACCCGGAGCAATCCTCCATCCTAACGGCCTGTGCGGTGTAAAATCCCGCAGGCTGGAGTTTTTTGTCCATCTCGATGACTCCCTTGGGGCACGACAGGACGCAGTACTTGCAGCCTTTGCAAAGCTCCGTGCTGATGGTTATTTTGCCCTGCCTGCGGCCGTTCGCCTGGTTTTTGTTTTTAGTTTTTTCCGTTTTCATGATGTTGCTAAAAACCCTCTTTCGATCAGTTCTTTTGCGTGCCTTAAAGACGCATCAGTCAGTTTTCCGCCTAACATCCTTGCCACCTCTTCCTGCCTCGCGCCGTCCCGGACCTCTTTTATTATAACTTTTGTGCCCTCGGGGCCGGCCTCTTTTTCTATAACGAAATGGGTATCCGCGGCGCCGGCTATCTGGGGCTCGTGCGTAATACAGAGCACCTGGTGAGACCCGGCAAGCTCCTTTAATTTTCTTGCCACGTTCCAGGCTGTTTTCCCGCCGATGCCGGCGTCCACCTCATCGAATACCAGTACCGGCACCCCCTTGCTCCTCATGGCGCTTTTTATGGCGAGCATCAGCCTGGACAGCTCTCCGCCTGAAGCCACCTTATGGAGCGGCCTTAACCCTTCGCCGGGATTGGCGTTAAAAAGAAATTCTATCCTGTCCGCCCCGCCTGGTCCGGTCTCGCAGCTGGAAAATTCTATCTTGAACTGGGCCTTTTCAAGGGCCAGTTCTTTCATGATACGGGTAACGGCCTTTTGGGCTTCGAGGGCGAATTTTTTCCTTTTGGAGGAAAGGGCCTCCGCCGCCCGGGCCAGCCTGGTCTCCGTCTCTTTAAGCTCTTTTTCAATGTTGACGGCGCTTTCGCCTTCCTCAAGCAGGCCCGCAAGCTCCGCGCGGGCCCGGTCCATCTGTCCCAGAACGTCTTCAATAGTGCCGCCGTATTTTTTTTTGAGTTTTTTTATGAGCTCAAGCCTTTCCTCCACTTGGGCAAGCCTGTCCGGGTCCGGCTCGTAGGAGTCTTTTTTCGATCTCAGGAACATGGCCGCCTCATCAAGTAAGGGCAGGGCCTGCGAGATGAATTCCAGGGGCTGGCCGGCCTGTGGATCGATAGAGGCGGCCTCTTGCAGCGCGTTTTTAGCCCTGGAGAGGTCCTCAATGGCGGAGCCGTCGGCCCCGTAAATAAGCGCATATGCGGACTCCATGAGCTCTCTCAGCCGTACAAGGTGAATGAGTATGTTCTTTTCCTCCTCCAGCTTCAAGTCTTCGCCTGCTGTCAATTGGGCGGAGCCGATCTCCTCTATCTGAAATGAGAGCAGCTCCCGCTTCCTGTTTTTTTCCTCCAGGCCGGAGCCGATCCTGGCCAGCCTTTCCCTTGCGCCCGCAGCCTGTTCATAAAGAGAGCTGACCAGTTTTCTCTCCGCGGACAACCCGGCCGCTTCATCGAGCATCCTAAGCTGGTTTTGAGGGGAAAGGAGGCTCTGGTGATCATGCTGGCCATGGATGTCCACCAGGTCTTTGCCCAGCTCGGACAAGGCCTGGACCCCAACCATTACGTCGTTCAAAAAGGCCCTGTTTTTGCCGGAGGAGGCCGAGATTATTCGCCTCAGGACCATTGCATTGCCGTTGTCTTCGCCGATAGCCAGGTTTTCCAGCACGGGCGGCCTGTCTTCTGTCTCGAAATAGACCTGGACCGTTGCCGCTTCGCATCCGGACCTTATCATCCCGGCATAGGCCCTGCCCCCCAGCGCGATCCCCAGCGCGTCCACTATTATCGATTTTCCCGCGCCGGTCTCTCCTGTCAGCACATTGAGGCCCTCTGAAAAACAGATGTCCAGGTCCCGTATGATGGCGAAATCCTTTATCCTGAGTTCCCGTATCATAAAGCCGGTCCGCCTGGGGAAGGTGTCTCAAAATTGGCCTCAAAAGAGAGTTCGCCAAAAAGGGGGCGGAGCTTGTCATAGGTGGACAGCAGATGCTCCGGTATTACGTGGACCTCGTCCAGGACGGCCATGAAACCTGAGTCCCCGGTCCAGCGGGGGACTATGTGCATGTGAAGGTGCTCTTCTATGCCTGCGCCCGCAGCTTTGCCCATATTGAAGCCCGTGTTAAACCCTTCGGGCTGTATCGCCTTGGACAGGCATGATATGGAGAGTCTTGTCAGGCGGATCAGATCGCAAAGCTCATTATCATTAAGCTCCTCGATGTGGGAGGCGTGCCTGTACGGGGCCACCAGCAGATGGCCGCCGTTATAAGGATATTTGTTCATCATAACGAAACAGGTCCCGCCCCGGCGAAGGATAAGGGTCTGTCTGTCTTCATTTTTATTTTTTTTAGGGTATTGGCAAAATATGCATTCCCCTTTTTCAGGGGACAGGATGTACTCGATGCGCCATGGCGTCCAGAGCTGCTTCATGGGGCCTTCAGGCCCAGGAGCTCAAGGACCTGCAAGGCATCCTGCCACGTGAGTATCTTGTCCTTTGGGTTCCTGAGCAGGTAAGACGGATGATATGTGGGCATGAAGGGGATCCCCTCAAAGTTGGCGAATCTGCCGCGCAATTTGCTTATCTGGACTTCCGTGCACAGCAGGGTCTGCGCGGACACCCTTCCAAGAGCAATTATGGCCTCGGGAGCGATTATCCCTATCTGTTTTTTAAGGAAGGGCAGGCAAGCGCTAACCTCATCTTCTTCCGGGTCCCTGTTTCCCTCGGGCCTGCACTTTACTATATTGGCTATGAAGACATCCTCTCTCTTCATCCCCAGCTTGATGATAAGATTTGTGAGCAGTTGTCCGGCCCTGCCGACGAACGGGCGGCCCTGTTTGTCCTCTTCCGCGCCCGGCGCCTCGCCTATGAACATGATCCTTGCCGAGGGGTTCCCCTCGCCAAAGACTATGTTTGTTCTCCCGGCGGATAGTTTACAGCCCGTGCAGCCCTCTAGCGCCTCGTGGTAGAGTTTTTCCAGTGCGGCGGCTTTTTCCCCTGCGGACATTTTCCGTTTGTCCTGCTTTTTTTGCGTGTTTGTTTGTGTTTTTGTTTTTTCCTTTTTGAGTTCAACACCGGCCCCGAGCGGGACCTCATCCAGGCCCATCGCCCTGTAAAATTCAAACACATGTCTAAGATCCGTCCTGCTTACCGGCTCCCCCATCTCAATTTCTCCCTTAACACCTGAAAATAATCACGCTTCAAAGGCGTCAGCAGCTTTGTTATATACGGAGATTTTGTTATCCTCACCACGTCCTGGTCCTTGAGAGTAATGCCAACCTGTCCGTCCATCGTCAAAAATACCTCTGTGTTTCTGGTCACCGGGATGATCTCTATCTCAGCCTCCTGGGGCAGAACTATGGGCCTCATGGCAAGAGAGTGAGAGCAGATGGGGGTCAGCACAATGCCGGGGACGGCAGGGTGGAGCACCGGACCTCCCGCCGAAAGGCAATAGGCGGTGGAACCCGTTGGTGTGGAGGCTATAAGTCCGTCGGCCCTGAAAGTGGATATGTGCGCCCCGTTCACGTATGCCTCTATGTCAATTATCCTTGAGGTGGACCCCTTGTTTACGACAACGTCATTTAAAACGGTATATTCCGCTATCAGCTCTCCGTATCTTTTTATCCTGGCCCCGAGCATCATTCGCTCCTCGTACGGGCAGGTGTCCGACAGCCCCTTTTCCACCGCCTCGTACAGTTGCTCCGCGCCCGCTTCGGTTATGAAACCCAATCCGCCCATGTTAATGCCAAGGATGGGCACGCCCCTGGCGCACACAAGCCTGGCAACCGAAAGAATCGTCCCGTCTCCGCCAAGCGTCACTATGAGGTCAGCGGCCTTGGCTATGTCCACCCTCGAATAACCCTGAATATTCAGGGCCTTTGCGGGCCCGGCCTCCACCAAAGGCTCAAACCCTTTTTCCTTAAGCCAGGGAACCAACCCTTCAATTATCTTTTCGGGCCCATTCGTTCCCTCTTTGGCTATTATTCCAATCTTTTTCATCGATGCCCTCTATTATAATCTCTCTTGGCCCCTCGCGGGCAACGGGTGCCCCGCGGGTCACCGTAATGCTCACCCTGATGCCGCCCCGGGCATGGGGCATAAGCCTTTCCGCCCACTCTATGACAGCTATGCCGTCCCTGCCGGGGTACTCCTCTATCCCTATATCTTCCGCGTCAGTCGAGTCTTCGAGCCTGTAGAGGTCTATATGGTAGAAGGGTATTTTCCGGGTTGCGCTCTCATGCTCGGCAACGATCGTGAAGCTTGCGCTTGTGATGTCGCCGGGGGGTATTCCAAGCGCCATGGCCACGCCTTTTACAAAAACGGTCTTGCCGCTTCCCAGCTCTCCGTGCAGATAAACGGTGTCGCCCGGTTTAAGGAAACCGCCAAGTCTTCTGCCTGCCGCCATGGTCTCTTTCGGCGTTCTGGATATGAGTTTTATGATGGCTGCCTCCCTTTAGTCTAGGGGGCCATTGCGGCCTTTATTATCTCATGCCTGCCTATGATGCCCAGGAGTTTTTTGCCTTTTACCACGGGCACGATATGGACCCTTTTTTCCGTCATTATCGTGGCCACGTCCTCCATCTGGGTCTCTTCATTAACCGAGATCGCTTCCCTGGTGCATATGTCGCCCACCGTGCGGGCGGACATCTTTCTCAGCTCCTCTTTTATTAGCGAGGGCGGCTCAAGGGCGATGTAGGCATCGAAGAGCCTGAGGAGGGTGGGGATATGGAGTCTCTTGTCCTGGGCAACAAGGTCATTTTCCGTCACTATCCCGGTCAGTTCGCCCTCTTCATTAACAACGGGCGCCCCGCTAATGTTTTTTTCAATGAAAAGCCTTCCAAGCTCCTCCACCGTCATATCCGGCGAGACCGAGATCACGTCCCGTTTCATGATGTCCCTGGCCAGCGGCATTTCTTTTTTGTCCCTCCTGCGAAAAATTTTTTTCTTTTTTGCTCTTTTGTCTTTTCTGGTGCTTCTTGTTTTTTTTTTTTTACCCTCAGGTCAGGAACGCTTGATTATGAACCCTCCCTGCCTTCCCGCCGCTTTTGCGCCCAACCGGAACTCCCGCCTGTAGGAGTTGAACTTTTCAGGCAGGCAGGACGTGCACATCAGGGCAAGCCATATGTTTTCCGTCCTTACGCCGCAGGACAGGGCCTGCTGTCTGTTTGCCTCCGGGAGGTCTACGTATGCCTTTGGCCCTTTTACCCCGTAATAGAGGACATTTACCGTTTTGTTATCTTTATTGCCTGAGGATGCCGAGGTCTTTATCTGCTTCAGTACGTCGAGGTCCACCTCGTAACAGCACCCCCTTATAGCCGGTCCTATGGCAAGCCGTATATCATGCGGACGGCTGCCAAAGACGGACCTCATCTTTTCTATGGTATTTATAAGGATCCCCTTGGCCGTACCTCTCCAGCCTGCATGGACCGCCCCTATCACGCCCGTCTTGTTATCATAAAGGAGCGCGGGGACGCAGTCGGCCACCATGATGCCAAGGGCCACGCCGCTTCTTGCGGTGATGACCGCATCGGCCTCCGGCGGGTTTTTGACCTGGGTGGCGGTACAGTCCTCATAGACAATAACAGCGTTTGTGTGCCTTTGCACGGGCATGAACAGGTTGCAGGGAGAGGTATCAAGCTCGCGGCACACGGCCTGCCTGTCCACGCCGGGGACTTTTCCCGTGAAAAAGGCGCGGATCTTCCGGCCGGCAAGCCCTGGCCCGTCCGGGTTGCCCTGAAATAAAAAAATCTCAGGGTACAGGAACAAAGAACTCTCCGCCATTGCACGGGTCCTGCCCGTCGCTTAAGTGATGCCCGTCTTTTAGGTGATGAATAGCATCTCCGATCGTGTCATGCATGTCCGAGGCGAGCATGGAGTGAAGCCCGCGGCGGGCCGCGGCCAATTCCCCGGCAAGGCCGTGGACGTAAACCCCAAGCAAGGCCGCATCAAGAGGCAAAAGCCCCTGCGCAAGGAACCCGGCGACCATACCGGTAAGGACATCCCCGGTGCCGGCTTTTGCCATTCCGGAAGTTCCTGTGGTGTTTATGAAGCTTTTTCCTTCGGGAGAAGCTATAACCGTGCGGGCGCCTTTCAAGATGACGTATGCCCCGGTCTCCGACGAGAGGGAGACGGCCGCCCTTATCCGGTCTTTCTCTATGTCAGCGGTCTTTATGCCTACCAGTCTTCCCATCTCGCCCGGATGGGGAGTTATGATAATAGGCGCCTTTGACTGGGCCAGCGGACTGATATCTCCATTCAGGGAGTTAAGGGCATCCGCATCCAGGACCATCGGTGCGGGGCAGGCCCTGACGATATCAGGAACAAGGCTTTGAGTGTCTGCCGTGACGCCAAGGCCAGGGCCGGCGGCAACCACATCCGCGCGCTCGTGTATGAACGAAAATATTCGCTCCAGCGCCTGGCCCGAAAGGGAGCCCGCATTCGAGGGCAACGGAAGAGTCATCTCATCGGTTACCATGGACTGGAACACAGCCGCCGTCTCCTCCGGGATGCCCATTGTCACGAGCCCCGCCCCGGTTCTAAGCACCGCTTTTGCGCACAGCAGGGCCGCCCCGGTTTTGCCCCTGGAGCCGGCCAGGGCAAGGACATGGCCGAACGTCTGTTTATGCGAGAAAACCGGTCTTTCAGGGATGAGGGCCGCGGCATGGCCTTTTTCAATGAGCTCGCACAAGAGGTCATCTCCCGTCAAAAGCTCCCGCGGGAACCCGATTTCCTCGACGAAAAGCCTCCCGGCATATTCGGCGCCCGGAGCTAAAATGTGCCCCCTTTTGGGCAGGCCGAAAGTCACAGTATAGCCGGCCCTTACGGCGGCGCCCATCACCTGGCCATCATCGGAAGAGATGCCGGTGGGTATGTCCACAGCCACTATCTGCTCTCCATAGCGGTTAATGTCCTCCACAACCTCGCTGAATTTACCCGTCACGTCCTTGCTGAGGCCCGTCCCCAGTATGGCGTCCACCACTATGGCGGCATGGAAATCCGCCCGCGCCGGAGGGGTGTTGATCATGGCCACGCCGAATTTTTTTGCGGTCTCAAGCTGCGTTTTGCAATCGGGACTTGCCTTTTGAGGCGTTGAAAGGAAATGGACTTTTACATTCCAGCCATCGTTTTTAAGGAGCCTGGCTATTACAAGGCCGTCTCCGCCGTTATTGCCTCCACCGGCAAGGATGATGGGTTTCTGCTTTTTGGGGAACAGTTCTTTTATCCTTCGGACAACTGAAAGCCCGGCGCGCTCCATGAGCACCTGTCCTGGCAGGCCGTACTCTTTTATCGTGCGCTCATCTATGGCGCGCATCTGGCTGGAGTCTACCACTTTCATGGCTTAGATTATACCATTTGTGAAGCGCCCGCCCGCCTTTAATGGCGGGTGGGCCGGGGTTAAGAACCCAGCATAGGTATGTGTCACGAATGTGAGGCAAACGGGTTTTTCTGCTTCGCCATTGTCCCGAAAATGCCATTACGAGATTGCCACGGGGCTAGCGCCCCTCGCAATGACGGCAAGGGGGAGTATTAACGCCTGTAACTTATATCAATCAGGTGTTGCGCCGCGTCGGGAAGAATTTTAACACGTTTAAGAATCAGGGCTCACGCAAATAACGGGTAAAAATCGCATTTTTATCTGTTATAATTCGACTGGTTTCAAATCTGGAATCTTAAGCTAAAAAATGAAAAAATTTAACAGCCCCCTGGGAATTTATAAAATCCTGCCGAAGACCAACTGCAGGCAGTGTGATTTACCAACGTGCATGGCCTTTTGCGCAGCGGTCTTCAAGGCGCAAAAAAAGCTTGCCGATTGCCCGGCTCTGGATAAAGCCACAACTGAGCAATTTGAAGAGGATTCGATCGCACAGTCAAGTATGGAACTGCGGTGGATGGATTCACTGAAGGATTTAAAAGAAAAGATTGCGAAAATGAATTTTCTCGCCAGAACGGAAATCATTGGTGCTGAGAGTAATGGCGAAAAAATAACAGTCAAATGTCTTGGCAAGAAATTCGAAATCGATGCGGAGGCCAATCTTACCTCAGAGTGCCATAAGCATGCCTGGTTCGCAATACCGTTATTGAGCTATCTTCTATTTAGCACAGGGAAAGAGCCTGCAGGCGAATGGGTGCCTTTCAGAGAACTGAAAAGCGGTGCAACCTGGAACCCTCTCTTTTCCCCAGGCTCCCCATCCTGATTTGTTACTGGAGTCCTGAAGATGGGCTCGAATCAGAACTGCATTTATTTTTTGACAGAACGGCTGAAGAGAACCTTAATATTGAATATATCTATTCTTTGGGAATGGGGATTGCAAGCATGCTGGAAAAAATAATGCTGAAA
>JAKAGP010000047.1 GCA_021825785.1 Nitrospirota bacterium | reverse complement strand
GGGGTCGTGCACGCCCAAGAAAGTCCGGAAGCCTTAACCTCGTGCGGTTCTGTTTCAACCCGGCAGATGTGTTTTCAGGCGGCGCGGACTGGCCGGTATGGCCGGCCGCGGAGCGCCGGTGACCGGCAGGGCCGGGCCCCCCGGTGAAGAGGCATTGACAAATCAAGGCGTTTTTGTGTATTTTCATCGGGGCACGGAATTTCTTCAGGCCCATTGTCCAGACAACTAGCTTTAAAAAATAAATTAGCAAGAGGTTAGGCCTAGCCTACCGGCGATTTAAACTGCCAGCAAGCATTTCTAGGAGAAGACCAGCATGATGCAGGATGTTTCCATATCGGAACTCAAGGAAAAGACGATCGAGGAATTGACCAAGTTGGCCAGGGAACTCAAGGTGGACGGCGCAAGCGGTCTGAAGAAGCAGGACCTGATATTCGCCATACTTCAGGCCCATGCCCAGAAGACCGGGAATGTCTTTGGCGAGGGGGTGCTCGAAATCCTGCCCGATGGCTTCGGATTTCTCAGGTCGCCTGATTACAGCTATCTGCCCGGCCCAGATGACATATACGTCTCACCCTCGCAGATACGCAGGTTCAACCTGCGCACGGGCGATCTTGTATCCGGGCATATAAGGCCCCCCAAGGAGGCGGAGCGGTATTTCGCCCTCCTGAAGGTCGAGGCCGTAAACCACGAGTCCCCGGAGGAGTCCGTAAGCAGGGCGCTGTTTGACAACCTCATTCCATATTACCCCACGGAACGCATAAAGCTCGAATACGACGCCGGCGATTTCTCGACCAGGGTCATGGAGCTCATAACCCCTCTCGGCAAGGGGCAGAGGGGCATGGTCGTGGCGGCCCCCAGGACTGGAAAGACGATGCTGCTGCAATCCATTGCGAGGGCCGTGAAGAAAAACAACCGCGAGGTCCACCTCATCATCCTGCTCATAGACGAGAGGCCGGAAGAGGTGACGGACTGGAAGAGGCAGGTCCCCTCGGCCGAGATCATAAGCTCCACGTTCGATGAGCCGCCGCAGAGGCACTGCCAGGTCTCGGAGATGGTCATAGAGCGCGCCAAGAGGCTGGTGGAGGGCGGCCGGGACGTCGTCATCCTCCTGGACAGCATAACGAGGCTGGCCAGGGCCTATAACGCCATCATCCCAACCAGCGGCAAGGTCCTCTCCGGCGGCCTCGACTCCAACGCCCTGCAGAAGCCCAAGCGCTTCTTCGGCACCGCCAGGAACATCGAAAACGGCGGCAGCCTCACCATCCTCGCCACGGCCCTTGTAGACACCGGCAGCCGCATGGACGACGTTATCTTCGAGGAGTTCAAGGGCACGGGCAACAGCGAACTGCACCTGGACAGGAAGCTCGTCGACAAGCGCATATTCCCCAGCATAGACATAAACGCCTCCGGCACGAGGAAAGAGGAGCTGCTGGTGGACAAGGAGACCCTGAGGAAGATGTGGATACTGAGGAAAGTGCTCTCCCCTCTGGGGGCGGTCGAGAGCATGGAGTTCCTGCTTGACAAGCTGAGGGGAACCAAGAGCAACAAAGAGTTTCTGGAGAGGATGAACCAGTAACAGATGCAGCCAGCCAGGAGGCTGAAAGCCGTTGTCATCGCGGGCGCCCTTGTGGGGGCGCTGCTGGGGATTGGGACGGCGCTCTCGATGGACCTGGTCTACGACGCCTCGCTGGGGGGCTCATGGCAGCAGAGCATCAGAGGCGACCTGCAGCGTTATTTCTCCTGTAAAGTATCCGAAACCAGCCTTATTGTCACCTTCGTCTTCCTGGGCATCCTGACCGTCCTTGGCGTCTTTGGCGCGGCCATGGGCGCCTTGTTCGCCCTGATCGCCTACAAATTCCTGGAAATCATGCTCAAGAGATGAACCTCGAGGACGACCATTACTGTTTCGCCTGCGGCACGGAAAATCCCGGGGGGCTGCATCTGGTGTTTGAGCGCGGGGGGCGCGGCGTGGTTGCCTTTTTTACCCCCGAAAGACGGCACCAGGGCTACAAGGGCGTGGTCCACGGGGGCATAATCTCCACCATCCTGGATGAGGCGATGGCGCATGCGGCCATAAAGGCCTGCCACTACCCGGTGACCGCGGAGATATCCGTGAGGTTCAGGGGCGCTCTTTCCGTCGGGCAGAAGGTGCAGGTGGAAGGCTGGATCGGGGGGACGCCCGCCCACAGGCTCCTTGAGGCCGCATCGGAGATGAAGACCTATCCCCAGGGCGGGCTCATAGCCACCGCGAGGGCCAAGCTCATGCGGCCCCTCTGATGAGCGGAACCGATGAAAAGATTCATCGAATGCATAGAGGGTTTCGTAGAGCATAACCGGGGTCTGGTCTTCCTTATCCTCCTGCTGATCGCCATCACGGGTTCCGTCGTCGGCTACAGGTATTACCATTACATGAACGACTCTCCGGAGTTCTGCCAGACCTGCCATGTGATGCAGAGCGCCTTCCTGGAATGGCAGCAGAGCAGGCACTGGAACATAAAATGCCAGATCTGCCACAGGATGAGCATCTTCGAGCAGAACCGCCTCCTGATTGCATATATAGCGCGCGGCGAGATGGCCGGCCCGGAAAGGCAGTCGCACGGCAAGGCCGCTCCGTGGAAGGCCTGCGGGGGATGCCACCAGGAGGACCTGCAGCAGGGGGCGAGCCTTTCGAATCCCTACGGACACGAAAGGCATGTCCTCATGGAAAAGATCGGCTGCGAGCGGTGCCACGCGCCCGTCCGGCATAACTTCCCGGCCGGTGAGAACGCCTGCATGGGTTGCCACGCCGGCAGGTTTTCCGCTTCCGCCCGGACTCATCTGAAGACGTCCTCGTGCCTGCAGTGCCACAGCTTCTCGTAACCTATCCGCCCCGGCCTTTCTAAATTTTCACCTTTACATAAAGGCCCCCCATCCAATATAATAATCGAGACTGAGTCTCAATATTATTTAGCGCCGCCCCTGGTCGAGGGGGCGTTCTGCGCCATGGGAGAGGGGAAAGGGGCGGGCAGGAAAGATGATCGGCAGGATCAAGGCAGGGGGCGGGGGCGCGGCGGGCGACGGAGCCGCCGGGGCCGCTAAAACTCCTATGATGAGGATCGCCCTCATCGGCAATCCCAACGTGGGCAAGAGCGTCATCTTCGGCCTTCTTACCGGCAAATACGTCACGGTCTCCAACTACCCCGGCACCACGGTGGAGGTCTCGCACGGCAATATGAGCCTCGGCGGCAGGCGCTATCTGCTGGTGGACACCCCTGGGGTCAACAGCCTGCTTCCCATGAGCGAGGACGAGCGGGTCACCAGGGACATACTGCTTGCCGAGCGCCCCGGCCTTGTCGTCCAGGTGGGCGACATGAAGAACCTCAAACGCACGCTCTCCATCACCATACAGCTTGCCGAGATGGGACTGCCCGTCGCCCTGGACCTGAACATGGAGGATGAGGCCATGGACAGCGGCATCACGGTCGACAAGGAGGCGCTGGCCGGGATGCTGGGCATCGGCGTGGTCAGCACCGTGGCCCCGGAGAGAAGGGGTCTGAAGGAGCTCTCCGCCGCAATTTTAAAAGGCGGGTCCGCGCCGGAGGTGTCCGTGGACTACGGGA
Source organism: Nitrospirota bacterium (assembly GCA_021825785.1). Next base: position 4,860 of record JAKAGP010000047.1, on the reverse strand, counting down.
TGGCGGAGGTATATATAGAAAAGATCGCCTCCCAACTTCCCCCGGCCAGCATCACCGGCCGCTCTATCGCGCTCATGGTGCTGGCCGGAGACAAGAGCCTCGCGGGCTGGCTGAAGACGAACCTCGATGATGCGGCGATAGAGGCGATTGAGTCGCTCCGGGACGAGTGCGCGCTGAAACTGGGCACGCCTTTGGGGCTTTACATAAACGAGGCCCGCCTCAAAAAGGCGGCGCAGATCACGGCCGCTGTCTACCAGAAGGCCCCGCACAGGGAAAACGTGCTTGTCTCCATGCTGGGAAAGGCCACCATGCACCCGTTCTGGGGTTTCCCCTTTCTCCTGCTGGTGCTCTTCGGGCTTTATGAGTTCGTCGGCGTGTTCGGGGCGGGAACGCTTGTGAATTTCTTTGAGCAGTTCATCTTCGGCCGGTACTTAAACCCGGTGTTCACGAAGGCGTTCGGGCTCGTACCGGTGCCTTTTTTGAGGGACCTGTTTGTCGGCCAGTACGGCGTGATAACGATGGCCCTTACCTATTCGATCGCCATAGTGCTGCCGATTACAACGACCTTTTTCATAGCCTTTTCCATCCTGGAGGACAGCGGATATCTGCCCCGGCTTGCGATCATGACCAACAGGTTTTTCAACATGATGGGGCTCAGCGGCAAGGCGGTGCTGCCCATGGTACTGGGGCTTGGATGCGGCACGATGGCCGTCATGACGACCCGGATACTCGAAGGCAAGCGGGACCGGCTGATAGCCATATTCCTCCTTGCCCTGGCCATACCGTGCTCGGCCCAGCTCGGCGTGATATTGGGCATGCTGTCCGAGCTTTCGATGAAGGCGCTTTTGATCTGGCTGGCATGCGTCCTTGGCATCCTGCTTGTATCGGGCTGGCTTGCGGCAAGGATACTGCCGGGGGAGCGTTCCGAGTTTTTCCTGGAGATTCCCCCGCTCAGGAGGCCCGCGCTGCAGAACGTCGCGCTGAAGACGATGAACAGGGCCGTGTGGTACCTGAAGGAGGCCGTTCCGCTTTTCGTCCTTGGCACCCTGGTGCTCTTCACGCTGGACAAGCTTGATATGCTTCACCTCATAGAGAGGGCGGCCTCGCCCGTTGTCGTGGGGGTCCTGGGGCTGCCCCCAAGGGCCACGGAGGCCTTCATAATAGGCTTTCTAAGGCGGGATTACGGCGCGGCAGGGCTTTTCAACATGTACCGGCAGGGGCAGCTCACTCCTCTCCAGTCCCTCGTGAGCATCATCACGATAACGCTTTTCATCCCCTGCCTCGCCAGTTTTTTCATCATCATCAAGGAGAAGGGTTTAAAGGTCGCCCTGGCGATGCTGGCCATCATAACGCCGGCCGCGTTGATCGTGGGCGGGATAATGAACTGGATGCTAAGGTATTTCCATGTGTCCGTTTAAGTTAAACCCTCTCCCTAAAAAGGGAGAGGGTTGGGAGAGGGTGTTGTAATATGATAAAATTGAAAAACTTATGAGACATGACGACCTGTACAAGCCGCGGGCCGCGCCGGAGACCGAGAAAAGGCAGTTCGAGGACGAGGCCCTGGAGACGTTGTGGGAGTTCCTGGAGAAGGACGGCCAGGCCCAGGGGGGCCATGCGCCGCTGGAGCGGCTCATCGCGGAGATGAAGGACGAGCGGGCCGTCCTCGCGATGCAGCAGGATGGGCTGCTCGCCATTACGGACGGAAAGGTGGCCTTCACGGAGGCCGGCAGGCTCCGCGCGAGGGACATAACGCGCAGGCACAGGCTGGCCGAGAGGCTCTTTGCCGATATCCTCGCCCTGCCCGAATACGAGATGGACGCCTGCAGGTTCGAGCACGCCATCAGCCCGGAGGTGGAGGAGGCGATCTGCACGTTTCTGGGCCATCCGCCCACCTGCCCGCATAACAGGCCCATTCCCAGGGGCAACTGCTGCAAGCTCTACGCGAGGAAAGTCACCCCGCTTGTGGCCTCCCTTGCCGATTCGCATGTCGGCGAGGAATTCAGGGTCGTCTTCCTGCGCACCCCCATGATAGACAGGCTGGCGGGCATTGGGCTTGTGCCGGGCTCGGTGATCAAGCTCATCCAGAAGAAGCCCTCCTATGTCATAAAAGTGGATGAGACCACGATCGCGGTGGAAGAGGAAGTGGCAAAGGGGATTTTTGTAAAGAAGACATGAGCGCGAAAAAGGCCGCTAAAGGAAGTCCGAAGACAGGGCCGCGTTACGGCGAGAAGGCGATCGGGGCGGCGTCCCTCGAGTTCTGGGACAACCCGGCCCCGGAGCGGGACTACGAGATAAACATAGAATTCCCGGAGTTCACCTGCCTTTGCCCGCGCTCCGGGTATCCCGACTTCGCGACCATCCGTGTCGGTTACGTGCCGGACAGAAAGATAGTGGAGCTGAAATCCCTGAAGCTCTACCTGAATTCCTTCCGCGGGGAATACATCTCGCATGAGGCGGTCGCAAACCGGATATTCGAGGAGCTGGAGAAGGGGCTTGCGCCCCGCTACCTCGAGGTGACCGGCGATTTCAACCCCAGGGGAAACGTAAAGACGGTCATCAGGGTCGCAACGCCTTTAAAAGAGCAGCCGTAAAACACTTTCCTTTCCTTTTGAGAATTGACGCGCCCCTCGCCCAAGGTCCGGCTGCGATTACCCCCTCGCGCTCAAACCCCGCCTCTTCCTTGCTCAATTAAGGCCCCCCTTGCATTTTTTTCAAACGGCATGCTTTATTAATTGCCGTGGATAACAATTTTAGCTGCCGGATTACGAATACTTATATCTGTTACGTCAGGAAGAATCGCCGGGATTTAATGCCTTTGCTCCTGAAGGATTTCCCCTACTCCGAAGAGTTTCTGACAAATCCCGATAACTGGATACCCTGGGATGTGGAGAAGGCCCTGGAAAACCGTCTTATTGACCTCTTCCAGGATGGCGGGATCATGTTCAAAATCGGCCAAAGCACTATTCAATACAAATCCCTCGGCCTTGTGCATGTTCTGGGGAGGCTTTTCGGTAGCCCGGGAAAGCTCATCAAATCCACACCCAGGCTCACAAAATATTTCACAAAGGGACTTGTGGACGTTGAGATTCTTGACCTCAGTAGAAACCGGGCTGTCGTGGAAATGAAAGTTCATGGCCGTCAGACACGCAGCGCATGTCTTTATAATCAGGGGATATACAGCAGGATACCCGGACTTTTCGGATACGGTAACGTCGTGCTTACTGAAAGGCAATGCGTCGTCCCGGCAAATGAAATTAACACCTCCTGGGGCGGGACAATTCCAAAGGGAGTCCATTTCGGCGCGGAAAGCTGCATTTTCGAGCTGAAATGGGGCAATAAAAAAGAAAGTCTGATCGAGGCCGGGCTGGATAAAAAAATAACCCTCGCAGATGCAATTAAACACCTTGAGGACAATTACGCCAAATTGCAAACAGCCTACGGCGAGATGGAGAAATCCGAGCGGAAATATAAAAGCCTGATGGAAAACGCCAGTGATATCATTTTTTTACTTGATTTAGACTGCGTAATTTATTCCGTTAATAGAAAGGGTCTGCAAAGCCTGGGCTACAGGCAGGAGGAGATATTGGGCCGCCACATTGGGGACTTGCTGGTCCAGGAGTCCGATATGGCATCCAAACGGGAAGGAAAATGCCTGGAAAACTGTCCGGTCCCCTTCGAAGCAGTTCTTAAGCCGAGGAATTCCGACTATCTGCTGATATCCGCAACCTGCAGCCATATAATGAACGGAAGTGAAATGACCGGCACCATGCTTATTTGCCGGGACATAACTAAAGAAAGAGAGATGAACACCAGGCTGCTTGAAACCGAAAAATTCGCGGCCAAAGGGTTGCTGGCGGCCGAAATAGCCCATGAGATCAATAACTCCCTTGCAAATATTGAGACATCCCTTTTCATTGCGGACAAATTACATGTGGATGGTAATATCAAGTCCAATGCCCTGAACGATGTTTCCGGGGAGATAGAAGAGTTATCGGGCATTGTAAACAGCATTCTCGATGTATATCGATCTAATGACCAGGGCGTTCAGGCCGTTGATATAAATGATGAGATCAAAAAAATTCTCAAAATGCTTGGGAGGAAATTTTCCGGTAAAGGCATCACAATATCTGCGAATTTTTCACCGGAGCTGCCGAAAGTGCTTTGCCATGCGGGCCATATAAAAGAGATATTGTTAAATGTAATTAAAAATGCGCAAGAGGCCCTGGAAAAAAGCGCGATAAAAAATATTATAATTACAAGCTCGTATGAGGATGGAAATGTGGAGATGATTATTGAGGATAGCGGGCCCGGCATTTCGGATGAATTAAGGGGGAAGATTTTTTCTCCCCTGCATACAACGAAACGGCATGGGACCGGACTGGGACTGAATATCTGCCGGAAATTAATAGGCCAGTACGGCGGTTCCATGGAAATTGCAAGCGGGCCTTCAAAAGGCACAAGGGTTCTCCTGAAAATTCCGGTAAAGACGTTTTTCGTTCAGGGCAACGGCAAGCTCGTCATCGGGTTTGGCGAAATGATCCATACCGATGAATATATAACCGGCTTTAGTAAGCTTTTCGATGGCCATCTTTAAAATGGTCAATTTTTCTGCTGCAGACGGAAGATCATCGGCGTTGATAAGAGACATGTGCTTTTTCATCCACGGGACATAGGCGAAATTAAATAATGCCACACGATCCGGCGAAATATCGATCAAGGAATCGATGGTTGCCTCAAATGTTTTTGAAGATTGATGGGGAAGCCCGTAAATCAGATCCAGATTCAGACTTTCAAAGCCAAGTCCACGAATCCACCCAACAACGCGACATGTCATATCTTCCGGCTGAATTCTATTTACCG
>JAKAGP010000046.1 GCA_021825785.1 Nitrospirota bacterium | reverse complement strand
GCTTGCTCCACTCGTTTGATTATGCAAAGTTTGTTTGGAGTCGCCCGGCTATGCCAAACTGATGCACTACCGGGCGGGTCTAATATATCTTTTTTTATGCTAATATAAAACTGTTTCCGGTTTTTGTTTATAAATCTTTTGTTTCGGGGAGCGTCTTATGGTCATAGGAAAGCCGCTTTTCACCGTGGAGCAGATACAGCGCAAGGTGCGGGACCTCGCCGAGAGGATAACCCGGGAATACGAGGGCAAGGATCTCGTTATGGTCTGCATCCTGAAGGGGGCTTTCATGTTCTTCTCGGACCTGGTACGGCATATCCGCATCCCCATGAAAGTGGATTTTGTTTCATGCTCAAGCTATGTGAGGTCGGATTCCAGCGGGGAAATAAAACTCCACCACGATCTCAGGGAGCAGATCAAGGACAAGCATGTGATACTGGTGGAGGACATAGCGGACTCCGGCCTTACGCTTAATTTCCTGAGGGAGCATTTTCTGCAGAGGGAGCCTGCCTCGCTGAAGATATGCGCCCTCCTGGACAAGCGGGAACGCAGGGTTGTCGATGTCCCCCTGGACTACGTGGGTTTCCAGATACCCAACGAATTTGTTGTGGGCTACGGACTTGATTACTCGAACATGTTTCGGAACCTGCCTTACATAGCGGTTTTCAAGAAATCGACCTGATTGCCGGAAATTTTATAAAGATGAACCGGCTTGCGGACCGTTTATGACATTTCTTGAGGTTTATCCTTTAACTTTGACAAGGAGCATTTTCCATGTTTGAACTTTCTGTAGAGTCCTCGTTTGCCGCGGCCCATCAGCTCAGGGGCTACGGCGGCAAATGCGAGAAGCTTCACGGCCATAACTGGAAGGTGCAGGTCCAGGTGCTTGCGGACCGGCTCAACGATATAGACCTGGCCATGGACTTCCATGTCCTTAAAAAATACCTGTCCGAATGCCTGGCCCCGCTTGACCATGCCTTTCTGAATGAAGTTTTCCCGTTCACGGAGAAAAACCCGTCGAGTGAAAATGTCGCCAAATGGGTGTATGATTCGATGAGGAAGAAGTTAAACGGGGAAGTCCATCTTTCGGCCGTTACCGTCTGGGAGTCCGAGACGGCTTCGGCCACCTATTACGAAGACTGAAAAATGGCGACAGACACGCAGCTTGACGCTGAACTTGCCCGGCGCCTGATTGACATGGCCCTGAGCGGCGGCGCGGAGTCCGCCGAGGTGCACATGAGCTCGAAAAGGGGCCTGACGGCGGAGTCCAGGGCCGGGGAGCTCGAATCCATGAAGACCGCGCGCGACTGGGGTTATGCCCTGCGCGTAATAAAGGGGCGGAGGGCCGGGCTTTCATATTCGACCTCCCGGGAGGATTTCAGCCGGGTAGTGAGCTCCGCGCTGAATGCCGCCGATTTCACCGGAGAGGACCCTTTCTTGCGCCTGCCGGACAACCTGCCCGCGGGGGCCTGCCCGGAGATATTCGACCCCGTGGTGGCCGGCATATCCTCCGGGGATGCCTACGCCCTTGCCCGCGAGATGGAGGCTGCCGCCCTCGGGGCCGACAAGAGAATAAAACGGGCAAGAAGCGCAACCGCCTCATTCCACTGCCGCGAAGTGCTCATCATGAATACAAACGGCTTTTCCGGCAGCTACCGGTCCACTTCCGCCGCCGCCCAGATCATGGCCGTTGCCGAAGAGGGCGGAGAGTCACAGATGGGATGGGATTTCATGGGCGGCGCTTTTCTCCCGGATATCTCGTTTGGCGGCGTGGGCAGGGGCGCCGCCGGGAAGGCCCTGAAGCTGCTTGGCTCAAGGAGGATCACCCCGATGAAGGCGCCGGTAGTCCTTGACAGCGCGGTTGCCGCCGAGTTCCTGGATGTCTTCGCCTCCATGCTCTCGGCCGAATCCGTCCAGAAGGGGAAATCCCTTCTCGGGGGCAGGCTGGGACAGCAGGTGATAAGCAAAAATCTATCGATAATCGACGACGGAATGCTGCCGCACGCGATGGGCAGCGCTCCTTTTGACGACGAGGGCGTGCCCACATCGGGAAAGACGCTCATAGAGGCCGGCGTGCTTAAGGGCTACATGCATAACACGTATACGGCCGCCAAGGGAGATTACGGAACGCGGGCATCAACCGGCAATGCGGTAAAACCGTCCCTTGCAGCCTTCCCATCGGTCGGACCTCTCAATTTTTATCTGAGCGCCGCCGGCGGCGGGCAGCCCCTGAAGACGGAGGGGCTTTTTGCGCTCGCGGGGCGCGGGCTCTACATACTGGAGGCGATGGGCATGCACACGATAAACGCTGTCACGGGTGAGTTTTCCATAGGCGTCTCCGGTCTTCTCATAGAGCAGGGCAGGCCCTCCCATCCGGTGAAGGAGGCGGTCATTTCCGGCAATCTTCTGGATTTCTTCGGAAACGTGGAGGCCGTCGGGGAGGACCTGAGATTTTACGGCTCCACGGGCTCTCCGAGCATCCTGATCGGTCCCACCGACATAAGCGCCTGATTATCCCCCCGCTTGACTGCGCTGGGTTTTACATTTTATCCTTATTCTCTTATGCGGGAAAAGGCGAAAAACAAAAAGGACAGGCGCAAGACCGCCAAGGCGAAAACGAAATTATGGGGAGGAAGGTTTGCCGCGCGGACTGCCAAAACGGTGGAGACCTTCACCGAGAGCATCAGTTTCGATAAAAGGCTGTGGAAATACGATATCGAAGGCAGCATGGCGCATGCCAGGATGCTTGGCAGGCAGGGCATCATCCCTGAAAGGGACTCCAGGGCGATAATCCGGGGGCTGGAGCGCATCGCCGGAAGGATAGCCTCGGGAGAGTTTGTCTTCAGGGAAGAGCTTGAGGACATCCACATGAACATAGAGTCCGCCCTTATCGAGGATATCGGGCCCGCCGGCGGGAAACTCCATACGGCCAGAAGCAGGAATGATCAGATTGCCCTCGACCTGAGGCTCTATCTGCGGGACGAGACAAAAGAGGTTATAGGCCTCATAAGGGAATTTCATGCGGCGCTGCTCGAAGCGGCCGAAAAACGGATGGGCGACGTGATGCCCGGCTATACGCACATGCAGCGGGCGCAGCCCGTGCTCCTTTCGCATCACCTGCTTGCCTATGCGGCGATGCTGGAGAGGGACGTGGAGAGGTTCTGCGAGGCCCTCAAGAGGACTAACACGATGCCTCTTGGGGCCTGCGCGCTCGCGGGCACCGGCCTGCCTGTCGACAGGGCATATGTTGCGCGTCTGCTGGGATTCGAAGGCGTCACGGCCAACAGCATGGATTCTGTCTCGGACAGGGATTTCGTCATCGAGTTCCTGTCCAACGCCTCGGTCCTTATGATGCATATCTCCCGGTTGTCGGAGGAGATCGTGCTGTGGTCGACGGCGGAGTTCGACTTTATCGAGCTGCCCGATGCGTTTGCCACCGGCTCCAGCATGATGCCGCAGAAGAAAAACCCGGACGTGGCCGAGCTTGCCAGGGGCAAGACGGGGCGGGTCTACGGAAACCTCATGGGAATGCTTACGATCATGAAGGGCCTGCCGCTCACCTATAACAGGGACCTCCAGGAGGACAAGCCGCTGCTGTTCGACACGGTCGATACCGTGAAGTCGGTGCTTCGCGTATTCACGGAAATGCTGCCGGTCATAAGGTTCAAAACGGAAAGGCTGAAGGCCGCCTCCGGGGGATTTTCAACCGCCACGGACCTTGCGGAGTATCTTGTGAAGAAGGGCATGCCGTTCCGGGAGGCCCACGGCGTGGTGGGCAGGCTGGTCCCGTACGCCGCCGGAGGCGGCAAGACGCTGGAGGCGCTGGGCCTGGAGGAATTTAGGCGTTTCAGCCCGCTTTTCGACTCGGCCGTATTTGATCTCCTTTCGCCGGAAAAGTCGGTTTCGGTCAAAAAAAGCCTGGGCAGCACCGCCCCAGCCATGGTAAAAAGGCAACTGCGGCAGGCAAAAAAGCGCCCGCGGACCTGCCGGCGGAATAGTTGAGGTTTTTTCCGTCAGGGCCGGGTCTGCGCTTTTGCCTCGCGTTGGCGGCGCTGATTTTCCTTGCATCCTGCGGACACAAGACCCCGCTTTCGCTGGAGGTCTACGCGGTCCCGGGCCCGCCTGAAAAACTCGCCGCCATCCAGAGGGAAAACATCATGACGTTATCATGGTCCTACAGGGAGAGCGAAACGGTAAAGGGTTTCATCATAGAGATGAAGTACAGAAGCGCGGCTGCCCCCGGCGGTAAATTGCCGCCGGGAAAATCCCCGGCCGCGGGATTCAGGAAAATCGCGCTGGTGACCGGCGATTCCTATTCCGGGACCGTCGTCTTCGGAAATACCTATACATACCGGGTAAGGGCGGAATCCACAACCGGCGAGCTTGGCACCCCCGCGGTTATCCAGGTGCAGGCGGTCGCCCCTCCGCCTCCCCCGGAAGGGCTCCAGTTCAGCATCGGAAACTCATCCATAACCCTGAAATGGGAGCCGGAGGGAAGCTGGGACGGCAGGCCGGTGTTTTATAACGTCTATGGAAAGGCGCCGGCGGCAAAGGGCTTTTCGCTGCTTAACACGGCCCCGCTGAAGGAAAATGCCTTTTCATTTGCTCCGGAGCCGGACAGGGACATGATTTACCAGGTAAGAGCACTCCTTGGCGGTCCGTTCCTGTATGAGGGAAAGGCCGCATCCATAACCGTCAGGCCGCAAGATTTTATCCCGTCCCGCCCTGAAAAGCCGGATGCTCTTGCCATCCCCGGAGGCATAAGGCTCATATGGCCGTCAAACCCCGAGACATGGGTGACCGGCTACAGGGTTTACAGGGTGGCCGGCGGTGCGCCCAGACTGATAGGCTTTACCGCCGTGCCAACCTATTTCGATGAAGGGTCAAGCTCCGGCACTTACAGGATAAGCGCCGTTGGCAGCGTTGCCCAAGGCCCCCTTTCCTCGCCCGTAAGCGTCCCCTGAGCCGCTTCGCTATTTTAAATGTCAGAAGGCGGGCAAACGTCCGAAGGCAGGGGAGCGCGTCATTTTTCTGGAGGGGCAGGCAAGCTTTTTGCAAGTTTATCGTAGGAATGGGGACAACGGCATGCATAAGGGAGTCAAAGATGCGTGAAAACTCGCTTATGCGGATTTTTGGGGCGGCCGGACAAGGGTGAAAAGGCACTCTTTGCGGGGCCGCTAATGGCGCAGTGGAAAGACGGGCTTCTGCAGACCTGGAAGCTCAGGGGAGGCCGGTTATGGACAGACTGCTTGATGGGCTCATGGAGTTCGCTTCGGTGCGGGGCAGTCATTACACCAAAGGGGATGTCGCCCTGTGGGAGGCCAGGCGGAAAACGGCCGAGTTGGGGGTCCTTCTCCTTCAGTTCGCAAGACAGATGACAGGATTGGATGACGAGGACCTCCGCTCCAAACTCATGGAGATCCAGCCTTACGTTGATGATTTCAGGAAGGTCGTCTTCGCCCTGAAATTCAAAAAGGCCTGCTGAAGACCGGGGGCGGCGGGAGCTTGAGAAGGCATCCCGCGCAAACCGGCAGGCAAGGGCGAAACGCACCATATGCTAAAATGACTGATGAGGCCGGTTTCCGAAAACAGGAAGGCGTACCATGATTTTTTCATTGACGAGACCTATGAGGCGGGCATCGCGCTTACGGGAACGGAGGTCAAATCCATCCGCGAGGGCAAGGCCAATCTGAGGGACAGCTATGTCCTGATCAAAGACGGCGAGGCGTTTCTGATCGGCTGCCATATAAGCCCTTACAGCCACGGCAATATCATGAACCACGACCCGCTGAGGACCAGGAAGCTTCTCCTTAAGAAAAAGGAGATAGACCGGCTCAGGGGCAAGATGGTGCAGAAGGGCTTCACCCTGGTGCCGCTTAAGATGTATTTCAAGGGGCCCTATGTTAAACTAGAAGTAGGACTTGCAAGGGGCAAGAAGTTCTTTGACAAGCGGGAGGCTTTGAAGGAAAAAGAAGCCGGCCGCCAGATTGAGCGGGCCCTGAAAAGGGCCAGGTAGTTATTTGTCTTCTCCCAGGGGGCGAAAGGTCTCGACGGGGGTTATGAGGCTCAGATGGCATGCCGTGGCTCCATCACCACGTAAAAAGGTGGAAAAAACACAAACGCCAACAACGAACTGGCACTCGCCGCTTAACTAAAAGCGGCACGTCTCTCCGGGCAGGCCTGCGGCCCGGTCTGACGCAGGTAGCGGGCTAAGCCTCCGGGTGGCCTCCTTCCGGCGGACGAAAAATCAAACAGGGGGATTGGCGCGAAGCGGGCGCGGCTGTTCGCGGGCTCCGGGCCGAAATTTTAAATAAACAGCCTAAGCATGTAGAAGTCTGGGCGTAGTGCTTTCGGACGCGGGTTCGATTCCCGCCGCCTCCACCAAAAAAATCCTTATTTTTCAATAAGTTTATAGAAACAATTTAACATAATAAGTGTCACCAGACTGTCACCAGGATCGATTTTTCTCTTTTCGGGAATCGGCCGCCCACAGGGCAGGTTTGCAATATCGAATTCTTTTTGTCGGGTTGGGGTTAGTTCTTTTTGATCGGCCGCTTTTTGATCTGCCGGCCGAAGTAGCAGGCGGCCGAATCAGACGGCTATCTCAAGTCGGATTTTTTCGTAGTTCACCTTGGGGACCGTCTTCTCGCGCCCGTCCGTCCTGACCTTTTCCAGTTCGATCAGCCCGAGTTGCGCCAGGTAGCGGACGTCATCGGAGACGTTCTTGATGTTCCGGTGGAGCATCTTTGCAAGCTCGTAAACGGACGCGGGGTGCTTTATCCTTATCACCCTGATGATCCGCACCCGTTCCTCGGTTATTGCCTTCCTCATGGTCTCCAGTGTGTCAAAATAGACCCCTGGCTTTTTGCGCGGAACCTTCTCGCCGCGCTCAAGACGTTCCATGACCTCTTTTGCCTCGCCCAGCACGTCCTTGACATCCTTTACCCCTATGGTCACATTTCTAACTTTCATGTTTTTTGGCTCTCCTTACGTCCCGGTAGAAATCCTCCAGGAGCTTGCTAATAGTCGTGAACCTGTACGATTCCACGCGTCCCTCACGATGCCGGTGGTCTCCCTTGCCGGCGTGATTGTCATAGCACACGAGGAGCCTTGAGCCCCTGACGTATGCGAGAGGGTACCGGAACCCGTGCCGTTTGGCCTCGGATGCCGGGACACTCCATATTTTTATCTCTATAATGCCGCCATCTGTCTCTTTTACCTTGTCATGAACAATCAATCGCGAGTTCATATTCTATATAGTAGTTCTACTATACCATATATTGGAAAAAAGTGTTTCACAGAAGGCTTTCGCAATTGTAAGACATTGAAATCAAAAATTTTTTGGGAGCTTCTTTGATCGTTTTTTTGGAAAATGCGGTTTGTTGCCTTGTCGTTTGATCGTTTGCTCGTCTGTTTACTCCTTCTGATTCTGCTTCCTAAATTTGCCTCGAAAATGTAAATTATTATTTAATTCAGGGTTGCAAATTGGGCGGGGAGGACATATCACGACTAGCCAAATCCCCCATTGGGTACAATTGTGGGGCAAGACGAGCCGGGACTGGGCAAATCAAATTAGCGCATCTTGCCGCTATCATCCCTTGCTGTATCACATACTCGATGTTGCCGCCGTGGCGGGCCTCGTTTGGGACTATTGCCTTGACCTACAACTTCGGAAGAGATTCGAAACTGCACTCGGAACTGACGCACGCACCCAAATCGTTTTTTTATCTGGAGCGCACGATATCGGCAAGGCCAGCCCGGGCTTCCAGAAAAAGATCCCGGAACTGTCACAGAACTCCGGTTGTCAATTCTCCCAAAACGACCAAGACCGTCCTCATGGGTTTATTAGCGCGCATGTCTTAAATAAAATACTCGGCTCTTGCCAGGCTTCTGCCGTTTTGGCCCAGATCGCAGGAGGGCACCATGGTGTTTTTCCGCGATCAGTTGAACTCCTAATGGGTAGGGACACGCTTGGGGACAACTGTTGGAATACGGCCCGGCAGGAGCTGCTTCAAGAATTTTCTAATACCGTGGGTTTCAACCTGAACCAGCCGGCCCAATCCAGGAGCGAAATCACGTAGGACACCCCCCCCCACAGGAAAGCAGAATTCCTTTGCAGCCCAGAACCTCCCCTCTTTCGGACTGTTTGTCAGGCGGCAAGGCGGCGTCCCAATCTCCCTCGCCAACGCCTTTGCCAAGCCTGTCAGGCCCACGAAGGATAAGGATGACCTGGTAGGTCTGTCTGTGGAAGCGCTGACGAGGCATTGGGATGTGTTGAAAAAGGTTTATGGCGAGCAGGGTGTCCAGGCGACTGCGTGCTTTCACATTGAGCAGGAAGGCCGCCTGAATGGGCTCAGCGGCTCCGATAAGGGAAGCGTCAGCGAGGCTATCAATGCGGTTATGCAGGTCAAGGAGGCCGGGAGGGAGCAATGAGCAGTCCATACACTCTTCTTCTCCGGCTCGAAGGCCCCATGCAATCATGGGGGTACCGCAGCCGGTTCGACTACCGGGACACGGCGTTGGAGCCGACCCGCAGCGGCGTGATCGGCCTGATCTGCGCGGCAATGGGCATTGCGCGCGGGGAGGATATCTCGCGGTTCGATGCGATCCGAATGGGCGTACGTGTGGATAGGGAGGGCCGACGCGAGCGTGATTACCATACGGCGGGTGGTGATCGTCATCAACCTC